>NZ_JAUBTT010000092.1:0-35577 GCF_036705125.1 Microcoleus sp. B7-D4 | reverse complement strand
ACTGAGGGATAACCGCTCCCATGCTCCCGATGAAGTAAGAAGCAAATGTCGAGACTTGTCTAGTATTTGTGTAGCAGGTCGCGCTCAGATGTCCGACTAGCGCCATTGCTGTCAGACCTCATCCGCTGCAACTAAAGACAAATATATTTAATAGTTAAAAATTTTAATGGGTTAAAAAATTAACACTTATTATTAAGAGTTATCCAATTTTCGAGGCGAGGCGCGATAAATTATCTTTGCGATCTCCGGTGGTGTCGATCGACAAACTGCTGACCTCGACTTCCACATTCAGTGAAATCCACAAAGGAATTGTAAAATTTTCCTCACGTCTGTACAGATGCCTTCTACCTTCTGCCTTCGAGTGACGCCCCATCACCCCCAACTCCTTTCCGCTTGAGGGAACAGAGTAAGAGACGGAGGTCGCCGACTGCGACTCTTGGTTATTCAACGCCTGGGTTAGGTTCTAAACCCCAGTGGTGTTTCAGAAAATGGCGGTACATGGTTTCTCGTAGCATCATTTGCTCGTAAAGCTTGACCAAAAACTCCTGAGCTTGTTCACGGCTCATGTCACTTACCTGTGTTTTGAAGGAACACAGGCTAAATTGCTGTTCCAAAGACAATTCTGCTGGTTGGCTCATGACTTTGACTCCTCTGTAAGTAAAGGTGACTTAAAAGTGAACACCTGGATTAACCAGATTTGTAAGTTGTTTCAGCGATCGACCATTGGTTTCGGGATGCCCGATTTCCCATCTGGCTTTAGTCTATATTACAAAAGGTAACAATGATTTGACAAAATTACCATATGTCCTAAGAAATAACTTACTTAGGGATAGAGATGCCGAGATGTCTGCAAAAGTTCCTTCCGCAGGCATATACAAGTGTATCTACTTGTCAAGAGAAAAAAGGCTCAGTACGAACCAAAAGAATTGAAGCCCTTTATACCAAATCCGGCGGAGATTCTCTCCGCGAGGGGGAGAGGGGGAGAGGAGGAGAGTGGAAGATGGGGAGAGGGGCAGATGGGGAGATTGGGAAAATTTCTATTTCTCCCTTCTTCCTTCTCCCTTCTTCCGACGGACATCGGACTGACATCCGTTACATCCGTTACATCCGTTACACAATCCGTTGCCGAACCTTCTTCCTAACTAATTCGAGGGCCCGCCATCCTGCGGTGGAGTGGCGATTCCGGGTCTGAAATTGGGAGCAGCGGGTGCAGGCGAAACCGGAGGAATGCCCTGATTTGCCCCAAAGTTACTAGGCTGCTGTGGAGCCGGGAGAGGGGATTGAAACTGATTCGGATTGAACTGCTGCTGCCCAGAAGTGGGGAGAGGGGATTGAAACTGATTGGGGTTGAACTGTTGCTGCCCCGGAGGCACAGGAGACGGCAGGGGTTGACCGGAATTGCCGATCGCAGGTGCCGCAGGAATGCCAGAATTGGGAAGCGAGGTATTGGGCAATGGGGAGGGAGCCGAACTAGGAAGAGTTGCCAGGGCAACTCTATCGCCCCCTACCTCTCTCAATTTGTCTAAAACCTCGACAACTTTGGCATATCTAGCATTTTGAGGAGCGTACAGCACCATCAACCCCGTAGGATTCTGGCTTTGGAAACTCTTTAAAACTCGATCGAGCTGTTGGTAATTAACAGGCAATTGGTCGATATAAGTTTGCCCGAAATCGTCAATGCTGACAATCAGCATCTCTCGCATCTGTACTTGTCCCGTCTTCGCTTTAGGCAAATCCACATTAATGGCTTGCTGCCGAGTCAGTTGCAAAGCCGCCAGGAGAAAAAACGTCAGAATGCAAAAGATCACGTCAATTAAAGGCACCAGTTCAATCCGAGCCTCTTCCGCAGGAGTATCTAGATTAATCTTCATCAGTTCTCCTTGATTCTAATTATTAGAAGGGGAATCTTCAGCCGGATCGGAACCTTTCAATTTCGGCTCCCGATTCCGTTCTCCCGATTCTTGAGAATTGAGAGAACGCCTGTTCAAACCATCTGCACCAAAAGAAGAATTGCTGTATTCTGCACCGGGTGCTCGACCCTTAGCATTAGCTGCAGGCCAGTATTGCCTGTAAAGCAATTCCAGTTCATTTCCAGCTTTGCGAAATATTTTGGCCTGGTTGAACAAAAAAGCTTGAAATATCCTATAAAAGGCCAAGCTAAAAATTGCTACTATCATCCCAGTAGCAGTCGTGATCAGCGCCTCGCTAATCCCCAAAGTTACGCCAGTTGTTGCCGCCGTGCCGATGTCGCCCAGACGGATGGAACTGAGCGAGTTAATCAAGCCCAAAACTGTTCCTAGCAAGCCCAGCAAAGGGGCTAGAGCGATCGTAGCTTCTAAGATTTTGTCACCGCGACGCATCGAAGCCAACTCTTCATCGGCTGCAGCTTCAAGTGCGAGTCGAAATAAGTCTGGTTCGGGATTGTAGAGCCGCAGGGGTGCAGAAAGAAATCGCCCGATCGGCTGTCGGTTAGCTTGTCTGGCAATCTCGTTAGCCGCCCCCCAATCGCTGCGAGCCGCTTCAAGAATCCGGTTAACTATCTGCTTTTCTTTGCTCAGGAGGCTCGCCCAAAACCACAAGCGCTCGATAATGGTACTCAAAGATAAAATCGATAACAGCAACAGGGGCCACATGGCGGGGCCGCCTTTTTCAAACAGTTCTTGAATATTCACAATATTTTTGCTCCTGCAGTACCCGCTAACTTTTGCTTCTGTTCTACTTTTTTTAACAAATCTAAGGCCATTTAATTTTAGCTATTAATGTACTCAGGACTTACGCACTCGCGACTAAAGAAAGCCGATTTTGGGAAATGGGCATCGGGGTACAACGAAGTATTTTCGTCGAGCAAACCCGGTTTCCGGGTAAGTCTTGGTACTGTTTTCTAGTGCCGGCGCGCGATGGGCGGCGACTTCCTCACAACTCGTCTAAATCTTGACACATATCTTGCAGCGATTGGTGTTGAAGGCGGCGGGAAGAGCGGCGATATTTTTTAGTTTGCAGCTTCGGTTCGTAATGCTGCGTACCATCCGACTTGGTTTGCTGCTTCAAACTCGATTCGGCGCTACTAGAGTTTTGCTCTTGTTGCTGGCGGACGATCGCCTCTTCGAGAAACTGCAAGTAATACTCATAGCGCTCCCAAACGCCCCGCACCACACAGTTAGGCTCGTCTCGGTGCGAACAATCACTAAATTGGCAGCTACCCACAGCCAGCCTCTGGCGCGCTTCTGGGAAATATTCCGCTAACTCTGAGGGGTCGCATTCGAGAGCCGGTTGATTAAAGCCCGGAGTATCGGCCAAAAGTCCGCCGCCGGGAAGCTCAAATAGTTCGACGTGGCGAGTCGTATGGCGGCCGCGGCCTAGTTTGCCGGAAACAGCGTTCACTCGCAGATTCAGGGCCGGGATCAATTGGTTAATCAAGCTGGACTTGCCAACCCCAGAAGGGCCACAAATTACCGTTATTTTCCCCAGCAGGTGGTCTAGAAGCAAGTTCGGCAACGGGCTATGTACGGGATTTAACGGATGTAACGGCTTGACAGAATTTGGAACTTGGGGGTTATCCTCAGAACTCAGCCGAGATGGCTCTATTTTCTCCGCTAAGTCATTGAAATGCGGTTCAGAGGCAAAAATTTCATTTTGATCCTTAGCGGGAGCTTCCTGAACTCCTGCACCGCTGCGGACGCTAATAAACATGGGTTCGTAGCCCCAGCCTGAAAGCCGATCGCGCCACTGTTCCAACTCATCGGGCGTCACCAAATCGCATTTGTTCAGGCACAAACTCACCTCTAAACCTGTAGATTCGGCCTTGACTAAAAACCGAGTTAATGATGCCGGATCTAAGTGTGGTTCAGCAAGGGCAAAAACAAGGAGAATGCGATCGGCATTAGCTACAGGTGGGCGGTTGAGTTCTGTTTGGCGGGGGAATACTTCAGAAATTGCTCCCCGGCGGTCAGTCCAGTCGGGTTCGTCTACCACCACGCGATCGCCCACCATCACCTGTTGACCAATTTTTTTCAGTCTAGTGCGACGAGTGCACAGGAGAGTCGGAGAATCCGCGAGGGGAGCATTTTTCCCGTCAATGGAGACTTCGGGATCTAACCTCACTTGGTAGAAGTTAGCCTGAACAGCAATTACAGTACCCACGATGGAGGGTGAATTCAGGCTCATCCTGCTTCCTTGTCTTCTGGGCGCTGCACTTTCATTGAAAAAAAACCCGACTCCGGCTGATCCGCGACAAATTCCGTTTCCAGAATCTGGTAGCCTTCCATTTTGAGACTATCAGGTACTTGTTCGATCGGCTCCCCAGCATCCAGCCACACTTCCAAAACAGCACCCGGTGCCATTTGCTCCAAGCGCAGTTTAGTGCGGACAAAATTCAGAGGACACGGAGTACCCCGCAGATCGATTTTGGCATCTGGGGATTTGGGATTTTCAATTTTCGATGTTGAATTCATAATACTTTTTGCAATCTCAAATCCTGAAAGCCTTAGTTTTTTAAACAAGTTGCCTGGAAACTGGAGAATCTAAAATTTTGTGTCCAATTGGACACAGACTGTTATTCTTTCTGAAAAAAGTGAGCGCAATTGCGCTCACTTTTTTGAGCGCTGCTGAAACGCAATGCCCAGGAAGCGTCCCACCTGAGATTTTTGTGAGCAATTGCACACAATTTTTTGACAGATACTAAAACAAATGGCTGGGGAATCCTGAAACAGGAAAATTTGACACCAATTGGTGTCAAAAATTGCTTATTTCTGAAACAAATTCCCCAGAAATCCTTCCAAACCGCCTTTACCAGTACGATCGCCCTTCAGCTTAGCAAGCTGCATCAGCAATTCCCGTTCCTCAGCCGTCACCTTAGTCGGAATGTCAATAGACACCGTAATCAAATGATCGCCGCGACTGACTGGATTTCCCAACCGAGGCACCCCTTTTTTCTCAAGAGTCAGAACAGTATTCGCCTGAGTTCCGCTAGGAATCAACAATTCCGTCGGCCCGTCTACGGTTTCCACTTCCAACCGGCACCCTAAAATTGCTTGCAAATAACTAATTTTAACTTCCGAGCTAACGTTAATGCCGTCGCGCTTAAATAGCGGGTCTTCATTCACCGCCAAGAACACGTAAAGATCTCCGGGCGGCCCGCCCAGTTTGCCGGCATCCCCTTCATTGGAAACGCGCAAGCGAGTACCGTTGTCAACCCCAGCCGGAATTGTGATTTTCAGCTTTTTCATCACTTCTTTCTGGCCCCGGCCCCCGCAAGTTTCGCACTTATCCTCAATCACTTGCCCGGTGCCGTTGCAAGTGGGGCAAACTGAAACTTGAGTAAAGCTGCCGAAAGGAGTGCGGGTAGCGCGTCGGACTTGACCGCTGCCGGTACAAGTCGAGCAGGTTTGGGGTCTGGTTCCCGGTTTGGCGCCAGTCCCCGTGCAAGTCTCGCAGGTTTCTAGATGCTTGATGCGGAGTTCTTTTTCGCCACCAAACACTGCTTCCCGAAAATCCAGCCGCAAATCGAGGCGCAAATCGTCTCCGCGCACCGGCCCGCTGCGCCTGCGACCTTGCTGTTGTTGGCCGACGCCTCCCTGAAAGCCCTGAAAGAAGCTTTCAAAAATATCGGCAAAGCTGTCACCAAAGTCTTGGAAACCAGGTGCGCCTGCACCGCTGACGCCTGCTTCGCCGAAACGGTCGAAACGAGCGCGGGTTTCTGGTTCTGAGAGTACCTCGTAGGCGCGGTTAATTTCTTTAAACCGCTCCTCGGCACCGGATTCTTTGTTGACATCTGGATGGTACTTGCGAGCTAGGCGGCGGTAAGCACGCTTAATTTCTTCTTTGTCTGCGCTGCGAGAAACGCCTAATATTTCATAGTAATCACCGGCCATAGAGCTGCTTGCCTGGAGGTAAATAACAAAAAGTGTACGAAAAAGAAACGGGCTACCTTTCCTGAAATTACAGATTAAAAATCAAAAATTCTCATTGTTAATTTTTAACTTTTAATTTTTAGCTTTTCTGTTTTAAAGGAAAGGATTCATATCATCAACTTCTGGTTCGGGAACCTTCTGTTTTTGTTTTGACTGTGGATTGGACTGTGGACTTGGCTGTGGATTTGACTGTGGATTTGACTGTCGTTTTGACTGTCGCTCCGGCTTGGATTCCGGCTTGGATTCCAGCTTTGGTTCCGGCTTTGGTGCCGGCTTTGGTGCCGGCTTTGGTTCCGGCTTTGGTTCCGGCGGAGCTTGGGGCGCCACCTGCAGCTCTTCTTTCAGCAAAATGCTGTCGTCGTCCGCTTTAACCTCTTCTGGTTCTGATGATTCTACTTCTGACATCATCTCGCTTTCAACAACCGCTCCCGGTGGGGCTACCCCGCTGCGGGCTTGGTCGTAGACTGCTGTCCCCAGCGAGTATAGCAGTTGCTTGAAAGATTCGATTGCGGGGGTGAGTTCCTCGATTGTAATGTCGGGGTTAGTCATCGCTGCCCGCAAGGCTGCTGCGGCTGTTTCCGCTTCGGCCTTGAGCTCGTCGCTCAGCAGTTGGGCATTGGTTTTTAAAGTTACACCACAATTATAGACGAGGGAGTCAGCTTGATTTTTGAGTTCGACGAGTAGAGCGCGCTTGATGTCCTCGTCGGCGTAAAGTTCGGCTTCTTGTCGCATCCGCTCGACTTCGGTTTCGCTCAATCCCCCTGTATTGGAAATTTGGATGCTTTGTTCTTTTCCGGTTCCCTTGTCTTCAGCAGCCACTTTGAGAATCCCGTTGGCATCGATTTCAAAGGTAACTTCGATTTGAGGTACGCCGCGGGGAGCTGGGGGAATGCCTTTGAGCAGGAATTTGCCGAGACTTTTATTGTCTTTAACCAATGCCCGCTCGCCTTGGAGTACGTGAATTTCTACCGAGGTTTGCCCGTCTGCCGCCGTGCTGTACATTTGCGATCGGCTGGTGGGAATAGTTGTATTGCGCTCTATTACTTTGGTAAACACCCCGCCCAAGGTTTCGAGCCCCAGGGAAAGCGGCGTCACATCAAGCAGCAGCAAGTCTTTGACTTCACCACCCAGCACCCCGGCTTGAATTGCCGCGCCTACCGCTACAGCTTCGTCGGGATTGACGGATTTATCGGGAGAAACGCCCCCAAAATACTTGCTAATTGCCTTTTGAACTGCCGGAATCCGGGTTGAGCCTCCCACTAAAATAATCCTGTCTATGTCTTTGGGGGTCAAACTTGCGTCTTTGAGGGCTTGAGTCACCGGATCGATCGTCGCTTGCACCAAATGAGCCACCAGTTTTTCAAACTGAGCTTTGGAGAGTTCCATTTCCAAATGCTTCGGCCCTTTCTCGTCAGAAGAGATGAAGGGCAAATTGATTGAGGTGGATTCCCGGTTGGAGAGTTCGATTTTCGCTTTTTCCGCAGCTTCTCGGAGGCGCTGCAAGGCCATTTTGTCTTGTGAGAGGTCACTGCCTTCTTGAGTGCGGAAAGCTTCTACCAGCCACTGCACTATGCAGTCGTCAAAGTCATCTCCTCCGAGATGGTTGTTACCGGAGGTAGCGTTGACTTCAAAAATTCCGTCTCCCAGTTGCAGGATCGAAACGTCGAAAGTACCGCCGCCTAGGTCAAAGACCAAGATTTTCTGTTCTATATTTTGCTTGTCCAGCCCGTAGGAAAGGGCTGCCGCTGTCGGTTCGTTGACGATCCGCAGGACTTCTAGGCCGGCGATCGTACCGGCGTCTTTAGTAGCTTGCCGTTGGGCGTCTGTGAAGTACGCTGGCACTGTAATCACGGCTTGGGTAACAGTTTGTCCCAAATAAGCTTCAGCATCTTGCTTGAGCTTTTGGAGTACCATTGCCGAGATTTCTTGGGGAGTGTGAACCTTGTTCCGAATTTGGACGTTAACGGTATCGTCTTTGCCTTTTATGCAGGTATAGGGAGTCCGCGCTCGTTCTTCTTCCGTGTCGTCCCACCGCCGTCCGATAAATCGTTTTATACTGTAGACAGTATTTACAGCATTAGTTACAGCTTGCCGCTTGGCTAGTTGACCTACTAAGCGATCGCCCGCCTTGCCGAATCCTACTATACTCGGAGTTGTGCGGCCGCCCTCGGAATTGGCGATCACGACGGGTTTACCGCCCTCTAACACAGCTACGCAACTGTTAGTTGTGCCTAAGTCAATTCCAATAATTTTTCCCATAGCGCCTCATAAAACTTTGTGGGATGTTTGGAAACCTCCAACTACAGGTTGGGGGAAGAAAAACGACTCAGCTTGTTCAAACAAGCATCACCCGACCTGATTTGTAGGAAATAAACTTGATGTCAATCAGGCAATATCAAAGACGGGTAAAAACATTTTTCAGAATTTTTGGATAAAGCGCTGACCTGCTTTTAGTCATCTTTAATGTAAGAAGTTGGTGAGTCTGCCACCTTGGAACCCCCGAATTCTATTCGGGGGTAAGTGACTTTGAGGAATGCAGTAGCTTGTATCCCGATTAACCTTCCGAACTATCGGGATTTTCATCTGAGGCTACCACAGATAGCCCAGCCGCTGCAACTTTCACTTTGGCGTGCCGCAATACGCGATCGCCCAGAATGTAGCCGCGTTCTAGTTCTTGGATAATTGTTCCTTCCTCGTGTTCGTCACTTGGCTCGCTCAGCAGAGCTTCGTGGAGGTTGGGGTCAAACTGTTCGCCTTCGGGGCGCATCGGAGAAACCCCGATTTGCTTGAGGCCGTCTACCATTTGCTTGTAAACGCTTTGGTAGCTTTTGTGAATGTTCATTTCGCCATCGGTTTGCGGCTTGATGTGCGATCGAGCGCGCTCGAAATTGTCAATTACCGGCAACAGGGGTTTAATCGTGAGACACCTTGCCTGTAAATCTAGCTCTTCTTTTTCCTTTTGGGTACGCCTGCGGAAGTTCTCAAAATCTGCTGCTAGGCGGAGATTTTGATTTTTCAGTTCTTCTAGTTGAGCGGATGTGGCTTGCAACTGAGTTTTTAAAGCCTCTTTTTCATCGTTGGCCTGGGCCAGTTCCTTCTTCCAAGGCTCCGCCGCGTCTGCAGTCGGACTGTTGGTTGAACTGCCGGTGACGGTAGGCCCCGATGCGTTTGCTGGGGTGCGATCGCCCTGAGCACTTTGATAAGCTCGAGCAAGTTCGAGCTCCCAATCCGCCGATTCGTTCGAGTTTCCTGATGCCGCCGGATTTTCGCTTGCCATTGGCGAACCCTCTGGGGTGGTTTCCCCAGTTGAGTTAGGATCTTGATCTTGCTGTTTTTCCTCGTCAATCATCAGAAAAATGGGTAGAAACCCCGTCCTAAAAGGACGGCTTTACATTTTTGATTTACTACCGCCTTGGGACTGGTTGGCTCGGTGTGCTTTTGTGTTGCACTTTCAACGGGACAATTACCGCCTCAAACTTCCCAGCCCTGTACGCATAGTGTTTTGCTCTTTTCGAGCCTCCCTTGCGGGGTAATGTTAGCTTCGACAATGTTTTGAGAGCTTGTTAGGCCCAAAGCACTGTAAAGCGTGACCTTAGAACTGTTTAACCTTCAGCGACAGAGCAAGGAACTAGCTACGCATTCCAGGGTGTCGTGACTCTCAAAACGTAGGCAATTAAGCCTTAATCTGGTCAGAACGGCTTTCGAGATTTCTCTTTCAAGCCTCATGCCTGATAGCTGAGGTTCCTGACAAAAGCTGCGCGACAGAACCCTATCAATTCTAGCAGATACAGTTAACCCGGTAAATCTAGAGGACTCTAATTTAGAGTGTATGGCACAATGTGAAAAGAGGAAGTCTCGCCCGACCTGGAGACATTGCTCAAAGCTTTCCATAAAATATTCAAAGCCCCGTTTAAATATTTAGGTATAATATTATGGCATTAATGGGGCAAACCCAACGTTTGTTGGTTCCTGATTTTTAATTAACGCGATCGCCTTTACAACAATTTTTATAAGTATATTTGCCTGTTAAGTCTACTACAATATTCCCACTTAGGAGGCTTGATGTTTCAATGTTTACTTAAAACGAGAGAAACTTAAAGTTATCGTCGGTCAGACTGTGTTAGTCACAAGCTGACGCTGGCATTTGTTACCATTTGCTGAGTTTCCCAAGTCAGGAGAAAGAGCAATTTGTATGGAGTGACTAAGTAGTTAGCTGTGTGCTTGTGTAACTCAGATACTAGGTTGTTAATCTTGATGCGAATTGGGGGTGTGGTTTTTCTGAGTGGATACCGCCGAAGTCGCTTGAAGTATCGAATTTTGGCCAGTCAAATGATAGACTTTAGCTGGTCTGGCGGAGGTGTTCATCTGTAAATACGATTGATATCTAATTTGCCTCTTGCCAAGATTTTTGAACCGTCAAGCTTACCTCACAAAGGTTCGGACACCATGATAGAATCAAAGTAATATTTACTGACCCAAAACTAGAGTTGCTCAAAATTGGCCCAGGGGGCTCATGCAGCCGACGATCGGGCAGTGACCGATCGCAGATAATTAATCAAAATATATTTCAAAAGGGCGATCGAGGCTTTCGTAAAAGCTATCATCACAGAACAGAGCTCATCTTTAATTTAGTACAGCTAACCGCGCCACCACGGGCGCTGTAATTCGAGCAAACAATTTGGGAAAATAGAATTAGCCTGGGAGGGGGACACACCCCGCCCCGCTTTTCTCTCCCGGTACGGGGAACCTCCAAGTGATGTGCCCTGACGCTATAACGAGAGTATCCCGCAAGTTAATCAGGTAAGTAAGCAACTTAGCACTCAACGAACAAGATTTGATTGCAAGCACCCGCAAATCCCTCCAACATCTCGTCAATTTGTGGACGAAGCTTAGAGGGGAGTGCGAGCTTACACTGTAGAGATAGGGATTGAGCAAGAAAATCATATAGCCTTTCTCAGTAACATGAGGTGCTCATAGGGCTCCGTGGCCTCCGTGGCCTCCGTGGCCTCCGTGGCCTCCGTGGGCATAGGCATAGGACAAAGCCCCCATACCTCACAACGCTTGAGAACCCCTATAGCTGATCCATAAGCAAAGAATACGGGGGTTAAAACCCCGCCTTGGTTTTCCTCTCAGCACTCTGTGTGACTGAGTTTCCCACCTATTGAGTGTTTTTTATGACTAGCACATCCCCGCTTCGCTCCTCCACATCCATAGTTTCTGTGAGCCAATTTCCTCCGGCTCTCACCAAGATGATTCTGTCGGGTTACGTCAACGGCGAGCAAGTGAAGCAAGCTCAAATTGAAAGCCAGAAGTCGGGTAAGCGGTTGACTGAGGTATTAGAAGCACTTACCGGGCAGCCGTTGCCTCCAGAATTGCTGCGACTTTACAAGAAGCAGCAGATGTTTGAACGGAAGATAGTCTACGGCGTTGAAGCATTTGACCCGGAGATGAGCGAAATGTCTAACGAGCAACTCGGAGTTATGCTCGAGGCGTTGAAGATTTCGATCGACATTTGTCACCAAGGTCGGTTTTTACCCGTAGCGAAGACTGAAACTGAGCCGGCGGCGGTTTTAGTGGCAATGGTAGATCCCGACAACCTCAACGCCATAGAAGATTTGCGGCGGATTTTACAGCCTCACGGCTTGGCTTTGCAGCGACGGGTGATTACGCCAGACGACTATCAGGACATAACTTCGGCCTATCAAGACGAGCAAGTTAAGGTAGCAGCCAAAATAGCAGCAGCCGAAAAGCAGAGAAAGATGGATTTAGGGGAGGGAGATTTTGGCGAACTCTCCCTAGAAGAGGAGACTGCCGACCAAGAAGACCTCGCTAACACTTTGGACGATGCTGAGGCGGCTCCGGTAATTAAGGCCGTCAATATCATTTTGGCTAAAGCTTTGTCGGAAAAGGTGTCTGACATCCACGTAGAACCTCAAGAAGAGTTCATGCGGATTCGGATGCGGAAAGACGGGGTACTGCAAGAGTATTTCCGGTTTCCCAAGCAGGTAGTCGCATCGATTACCGCTCGTTTCAAGATTATTGCCAACCTGGATATTGCCGAACGCCGACAAGCTCAAGACGGCCGCATCCGCCGGGTGTTTGAGGGACGCACGGTGGATTTCCGGGTGAACTGCTTGCCTTCCCGGTACGGCGAAAAAATCGTGCTGCGGATTTTGGACAGTTCCAGCACTCAGTTGGGTTTGGGTTTGTTAATCTCCGACGAAGAAACTCTGGCTTTAGTGCGAGAAAGTGCTAGCCGTCCGTTCGGACTGATTTTGGTGACGGGGCCGACGGGTTCGGGCAAATCAACTACTCTCTACTCGATTCTGTCGGAACGGAACGATCCGGGGGTTAATATCAGTACGGCGGAAGACCCGATCGAATATGCTTTGCCAGGAATTACCCAATGTCAAGTAATTCGGGAAAAAGACTTGACTTTTTCCAACATTCTGCGGGCCTTTTTGCGGCAAGACCCTGACGTGATGCTGGTGGGGGAAACGCGGGACAAGGAAACGGCAAAAACGGCTCTGGAAGCTGCTTTGACCGGACACTTGGTGCTGACGACGCTGCACACGAACGACGCGGCCGGGTCGATCGCGCGTTTGGCAGAAATGGGCGTAGAACCGTTCATGGTTTCGGCCGCTCTGTTGGGCGTGTTGGCTCAGCGTCTGATGCGGCGCGTTTGCGACAAATGCTGCATTCCTTACCAGCCTACTGCCGCAGAACTCGGCAAGTACGGTCTGTCGCCTTCTCAAGAAATTGATCTAACTGTTTACAAAGCCAACACCATACCGGTGGAGGAAAGGAAGGAACTGGCAGAACGCGAGCAACTTTGTCGGAAGTGCGGCGGCATAGGCTACAAAGGACGGGTAGGGGTTTACGAGTTCCTGAAAAATACTGAGCGGCTTCAAACTCTGATCACTCAAGGAGCTCCCACAGAGCAAATTAAGGAAGCAGCAGTGGAAGAAGGGATGAAAACGCTACTGGCTTACAGCTTGCAGTTGGTGCGGGAAGGCGCGACTACTTTTGAAGAAGTCGAGCGTGTGACGTTTACAGACTCTGGCCTGGAGGCTGAAATGAAAGCAAAAAGCAAGCAGGGACTTACCTGCAAAACTTGTCAGGCGCAATTGAAGCCGGAGATGCTGGATTGTCCGTACTGCTTGACGCCACGCTTTTTGGATTGATTCAACAGTTAACTGTTGACTGTTAACTGAGCTAGATTGGTCAATAACTATCAATTCGATCGAGGAGAGGTATCTATGGGTCTGATGATTGAAGACGTACTGGAGTCCCTGGTAGAGCAAGGGGGTTCGGACATACATATCCAAGCGGGCGCGCCTATATTCTTCCGAGTCAGCGGGAAACTAACTCCTCAGACGCAATACGGCGACATTCTGTCTGCTGAGGAAGTGCAGATCCTAATTTTCCAAATGCTCAACAATATGCAGCGCAAGCAGTTGGAAATGGAGTGGGAACTCGACTGCGCTTACGGCGTTCGGGGATTGGCTCGGTTCCGCGTCAATGTCTACCGGGAGCGGGGTGCTTGGGCTGCTTGTATGCGGGCTCTGGCTTCTAAGATTCCTAACGCCGATGCTTTAGGCGTGCCGCAGATTTTGCGGGATCTGACGGAAAGACCCAGGGGTATGCTGTTGGTGACGGGACAAACGGGTTCCGGGAAAACTACTACGATGGCGGCGTTGTTGGATCTCGTCAACCGGACGCGGGCGGAACACATTCTAACAGTTGAAGATCCGATCGAATATGTGTTTCCTAATATCAAGAGTTTGTTTCACCAGCGCCAAAAGGGCGAAGATACAAAGAGCTTTGCTAATGCGCTGAAAGCTGCTTTGCGCGAAGATCCGGATGTAATTCTCGTGGGGGAAATGCGGGACTTGGAAACGATCGGTCTGGCAATTTCGGCGGCAGAAACGGGTCACATGGTGATGGGAACGCTGCACACTAATTCGGCTGCTGCAACGATCGATCGGATTTTGGACGTGTTCCCGCCCATTCAACAACCCCAAGTTCGCGCCCAGGTGTCTAACTCTTTGGTGGGAATTTGCAGCCAAAATTTGGTCATAAAAGTTGGGGGCGGCCGCTGCTGCGCTATGGAAATCATGGTAAATACTCCAGCTATGGCTAACTTGATCCGGGAGGGCAAAACTCCGATGATTTACTCTCAAATCCAAATGGGGGCAAAATTGGGGATGAGGACGATGGAAATGGCCCTCGCTGAACTTTACAAGAGCGGTAAAGTCACTTGGGAATCGGCAATGGCCAAGGCTTCTAAGGCTGACGAACTCGAACGCTTGATCGGCCCGGCACCTGTTGGTGATGGCAAAAAGGTAGGGGCTCATTAATTCAGTCGGCAGTCATTAGTCATTAGTTATTAGTCATTGGTCATTAGTCAGTTGGCCGTTAGCCGTTGTTATTAATTATGGGTAACAACTAACAACTAACAACTGACAACTGACACCTGACAACTGACAACTAAGTTTTAATAAATTTTCAGAGGTGAGCTGTGGCTACCAACGTTATCCGCGAAAAACCGAAAGGTGGCTTTGATTTCAGTAAGATTCAGGAGCAAATTGAATATAACCTTACCAGCCTTACTGTTAAGGATATGGCTATTTTTGCTCGTCAGTTTGCGGCTATGTTTAATGCAGGGGTGGCGATCGTTCGATGCCTTTCTGTGCTGCACGAGCAGTGTTCTAATGCTAAGCTGAAGCGAGCGCTCAGGAGCATGAATGCTGACGTGCAGGAGGGGATAAACTTGGCAGAGGCGATGGCTAAGTTTCCTGATGTTTTTGACCAACTGTTTATTAGTATGGTGGCGGCGGGAGAAGTCGGGGGGGTGCTGGATGAAACCCTAGATCGTCTGGCGGTGATGATGGAAAAAAATCACAAGACGGAGGCTGAAATTAATTCGGCGATGTCTTATCCGAAGACGGTGTTTTCTATCGCGATCGTGATTTTTTTCGCAATGACTATATTCTTGCTGCCAACTTTCGCCAAAATTTTTAAGGATATTGGTGCAGATTTGCCAGCATTTACGTTGTTTATGTTGGCAATTAGTGCATTTTGTACGGCTTGGCCTCCAATTCAACAGGTGACAGTTATTGGGGTGATTATAGCGCTCAAAATTGCCTTCGATATGTACTACAAAACTCCCATAGGTCGCCTACAAATTGATAGAATTGCGATGAAGTTGCCGATTTTTGGAGATTTGATCGAAAAATCTGCGGTGGCTCGCTTTTGCGTGATATTTGGGTCGCTGACGCGATCGGGCGTGCCGATTCTCAATTCTTTGGAAATTGTGCGAGATGTGGCGGGGAATCAGGCGATATCTAATGCGATCGAATATGCGAGACAGGAAATTCAAAGCGGTGGCATGATCAGTATTGCTTTGCAAGAACAAGCTGTTTTTCCGTCTTTGGCCATTCAAATGATGGCAATTGGGGAGGAGACAGGGGAACTTGACAAGATGCTGATGAAAGTTGGCGCTTTCTACGAAACGGAAGTGGAAGAAGCAGTAAAAGGACTTACCAGTATGCTAGAACCTCTGATGATTGTTGTCGTCGGTGGTATCGTAGGTTCGATTTTGCTGTCGATGTATCTGCCGATGTTCGCAGTGTTCCAGAAGCTGTAAAAAAGAGCTAATTAGTTATTAGTGATTAGTTAGTAGCAATTAACGCCTGACCAATGACTATTTCAATCGTCCCCAGGCTCTGCCTGGGCAGACTTTTGGAGGAGGCACATCCTCGATTAAAAGGAGAAAACAATTTGGAGGCTCTGCCTCCAAATCTTCCTTACCAGGGTCTTCCAATTGGTGAAAAATTACGAAAATGTCACAAAAGTCAAGTAGGATAGGCACACAGATTTAACTGCTGCCTACTCCTGGCTTTACGCTCCAGGGTAAACGCATCTTAATTTGAACCCAAAATATGCTACAGTTAAATCCGAATAAATTTCTATGTAGTTATTGTAGTTGATGGATGCTATCAATGGCAAAAGGTTTTACTCAAACTTTAAATCACAAACCAAAACAAACAGATTCATGGCCTTCGGTGAATATATTAAAGGCCAGTTTTTTAGAAAATTTTGCCAATTTGAAGACTCCCAGAAGATAAAGAATAACAAAAATACTCAGATATATTACAGGGTAATCGCATCTTAATTAAGGTATAATGGTGAGGGAAATTTTTAAACATTTGACAGCATCTTTCAAGCGCAGCTCGTAAACTAAGGAATGAAAATTGAGTGCGATGCTGATAGCGAGCTAAGCACTCATCAGCGGTTCCACCTAGTTGATTTATCTCCATCAGGTGTTCTTGCCTAGGGCGTGTATTCCAACTATAACCACAACAGAATGCAGGCGATCGCGATCGTGGCTGTATAATTGGCAGGCAGCTTCTCATATCGAATAGCGCTCCGACTCCATTGCTTGAGTCGCTTGATAGCACGTTCCACAATGTTCCGTTGGCGCTAGATTTGACGACAGCCTTTTTCCATCTGCCTGAGTGAGGGATACCTGCCGGGAGTCCATTCCCAGTTTAACTGCTTGTTGGTCGCCGATCCCGTCTCCACCGCAGCCATACATCTGGCCTGTGCATTTTCTGTCATTTGTCAAGTACAATTTATACCAAATCAGATGCGATTACCCTGCACTAATAACCAATAAATATGGTTCACTTTAACGTTGGTTTTCAACACTTTAACTCCTTCGCTGATATTACGCTATCCCTGGCGAAAACTTTACACCAAATGGGAATTCCTATTTCGGTCGAACCATCAACAATAGCCTCTCATCTCAGTCGCCATTCCACAGCAGAAGAAAACCACCTGCTAGAAAAGTGGATGAACACCGCACCCTCAGATTTATTTCATATCAAATGGTCTCATTATTGGAAACCTTATTTTTTAAAAGAACTCAACGGACATCTCAACTTAGAACTTTTTGCGATCAATTACGAATTCGCCAAAAACCATGAGGATTATGATTACTGGATTTACGATGCTGTTAACACTGCATCTCACAAACTAGCCGTCAGCGAATATTCTAAAAACGTTTTAATACAAGCTGGATGTCCTGCGGCTAACGTATCCGTCATGCCTCTAGGTTTCAATCCTTTAATCTCGCAACTCTATTTGCCCCGATCCCCAAAAAAACCAAAAGATGTAAAACATATTCTGCACATGACCAATTCTTTTGATTTCTATAGATTTGGCACGGATCTGGTCATTCAAGCTTTTTGGGAAGAGTTTAAAGATGATTCTAACGTAGAGTTAATAATCAAAGATGGAGGTAAAAATCCAGATGTTATAGTGGAACATCTCGCCAATATCGAAAAGCAGCTCGGCAAGTTAAAGGCAAAAATTCTGATAATCCCTAAATTTTATAATAAAGCAGAACTAGCTGATTTATACTTGTCAGCAGATGCTTTTTTAGCTCCGTTTCGCGGGGAGGGTTTTGCGATTAAAATTTTGGATGCCTTTGCAGCAGGTTTGCCCGTTGCTATGACTATGTACGGCGGCCCGACTGAGTACGCCAATGCGGATAACTGCTATCCCATTGCTTACGATCTAATTCCGGTCGGAAAGTGTTACGATACTCAGTATCTAAAAATCAGAAATTCTCCTCATTGGGCCGAGCCAAATATTCAGTCTGTTCGCGAACAGTTACGAAAAATTGTTGAAGACCCGATGCGTTTTCGGGTAGGTCAAAAAGCTAGAGAGACGGCGGATTTATTTAATTGGGAAGCTGCCGCTCAAAAATTGTTAAGATTAATGCGAAAGTTGTTTTAGGATCGGAAATTATGGGACTCGAACGCAAAATGTTTAGGGGAATGTTTTCACCGGGGGAAGTGGTACGATTGAAACAGCCTTGTTTTACTTCCGGGCGATTGTTTGAGCCAGGAAAATATAACGCTGATGAGTTGCCCGATATCGCTTTTGATATGGGTTTGGTAGACCATTTGCCACCAGTCAAAGGCAACTGTTCAGAAAATCTCAATGTTCAGAACCCGCCAGATCAAAACCTTGAGGACTAAACTCCCGTTTGCAGTAAGGACTTCAGTCCTAAAAATCCCCGTTTGTAGTAAGGACTTTAGTGCTGAAAATTAAAATAAATAATCAAAGACTCAAGTCCTGACTGCAAAAAAGATAAAGCCAATTTAACCATTTTGCTCTATCTGGGCAATTAACTCTTTCAAAACTTGACTAGCTTTATCGTTCTCAATCTGACAAGTTCCGGCATTCTGGTGCCCACCGCCGCCATATCTTAACATTAACTCCCCAATATTAGTTTTTGAAGTTTTGTTAAAGATTGACTTGCCAACTGCGAAAACAGTATTTTGTTGTTTCAGTCCCCAAAGTACGTGAATCGATATATTGCAATCGGGGAACAAAGCGTATATTACAAAACGATTCCCTGCATATATCACCTCTTCGTTACGCAAATCCAAAACAACTAAATTATTATAAACTTTGGCGCATCGCTGTATTTGCTCTTTAAATTTTTCTTCTTGCTCGAAGTAGAGGTCTACTCTTTCTTTTACATCAGGAAGCTGCAAGATTTCCTCGATGGTATGATATTTGCAGTAATCGATTAACTGCATCATTAACTGATAATTGGAAACGGTAAATTCTTTAAACCTTCCCAACCCCGTTCGGGCGTCCATTATGAAGTTTAACAGCACCCATTCTTGCGGCTGCAGAACCTCTTCTTTCGCAAATTGAGCGGAATCTGATTTGTCAACGGCCAGCATCATCGCCTCAGAAATATCAGGAAACTTTGCTTGACCTCCATAATATTTGTACAGTACCCTAGCCGCCGAAGCTGCATAGGGATCGATGATGTGGTTAATTTTGATTTTCTCGTGTCTAAGAGTTTCGCTGAAATGGTGATCGAAAGCTAGATGAACTCCCTCCACATAGGGTAAATTGGTGCTAATATCGTTATTTGTTATTTCGATTTTCCCATCCTGCATATCTTTAGGATGCACGAATTTAATCTCGTCGATCATATCGAGTTCTTTGAGCAAAACGGCACAGACAAGACCGTCAAAATCGCTGCGGGTGACTAATCTGTATTTTTTAGTGAGTGGCATATGCTTCTGTGATAGGCAGGGACTGATTATAAGACAATATAACTTATTACCCGATCGCTTTCCAATATGAACGCAGACCCTTACGCTTGGATAGAGAAGTCTCTCGACACTATTCGCCGTGCCGATTGGTATCGATCGCCACAATCGATCGAAAGTTCCCCTGGGCCTGTGGTAAAGTTAGCAGGCCACAGGCTGATTAACTTTGCCAGCAACGATTATCTGGGACTTGCCGGCGATGACAGGTTAATCCAAGCTGCTATGGCTGCAACTAAGGAATTTGGGACGGGTGCGACGGGTTCGAGGTTGGTCAGCGGACACCGCGATTTGCACCGACAGCTAGAACAAGCTATTGCTAATTTAAAACAAACTGAAGATGCTTTAGTATTCAGTTCGGGATATTTGGCGAATCTAGGGGCGATCGCATCCGTTGTCGGCAAGCGCGATTTGATATTATCTGACAAGTACAACCATTCGAGCCTGAAAAACGGAGCCACACTCAGCGGTGCAACAGCCCTAGAGTACAGTCACTGCAATCTTGAGGATTTAACGGCCAAGCTAGAGCAAAATCGCGCGAGATACCGCAAGTGTTTAATTATTACCGATAGCGTCTTTAGCATGGATGGGGACTTGTGTCCGCTGCCGCAGTTGTTGGCTGTGGCCGAAACCTTTAACTGCATGGTATTAGTAGATGAAGCTCACGCTACAGGAGTTTTCGGTGCTAGCGGTGCCGGTTGTGCAGAACATTTCGGGTGTACGGGAACACCGCTGATTCAAGTGGGGACACTCAGCAAAGCTTTGGGAAGTTTAGGTGGTTACGTTGCGGGCTCTGCTGCTTTAATTGATTTTCTGCGTAATCGAGCTGCGAGTTGGATTTATACTACGGCATTGACGCCTGCTGACGCGGCGGCTGCTTTGGAAGCTGTGAGGATTGTACAGCAAGAACCAGAACGCCGAGTTCGGTTGCGACAAAATATCGAAACTTTCAAATATTGCGCGATTACCAATCACCAATTACCAATTAGCAATTGCCTCTCCCCAATTTTCAGTCTTCCGTTAAAAGATGCAGCCTCCGCTTTAACAGTCGGCAGCAAACTCAAGGAGATGGGTATTTTTGCTCCCGCCATTCGGCCTCCGACTGTAAGTGTGAGTCGAATTCGGATTTCGCTGATGGCAACTCACGAGCTCGCACACCTTCAGCAGTTGGTAGAGGCGCTGCTGCAAGTTTTGAGTTTTGAGTAAATGTAGGGTGCGTACCGCGCACCGCTTGACTAAATGTAAATGTTGGGCATCGGGCATCGGGCATCGGGCATCGGCCTAATGACTACTGACTTCTGATTGTCAAGATATCGCTATTGACTTATGGCCAATCTTATACAGGAGTTTGGTCGATCGGTCAACAACTGTAAATTTTTTGTAAATTTAGATACTTTTTGGAATTTAGCGCTATATTAGAGAAGTAGCAGGTACACCAAATTTTATATAAGGAACGTCCACCATGAACACAAATCGTCAAAACGTAAAAAAAGTAGCAGAAACCCACCGCGCTAACATTCACAAGCAACTGATGCACCGCATAGAGGTAGCGAGATCCAGTGGCAATCAAGATTTGGTTCGGGTGCTTGAAGAGGAAATGAGACAGCTTTAAAAAAGTTGCAACTATAATTTGCCCGTAGTTTGGTTTAGAGGGTTGTGCGAGAAATGCAGAATTCCGGCAACCGCTACCTGTGAAGTTTTGACTCCTCTCTTAGTTGGTAGGAAAAATCCCGGTTTCTTCAAGAAACCGGGGTTTTTTATTGAGAAGGAAGAAGAAAGAAGGAAGAGGGAACAATCCTGGACGCCCAAACTTTATCTGTAGAGTGCGCCTCGCCCCCCAGAGACTCTACAAATAGCGCAGTCAACCATTTTTTGCCTTAGTTATTAAGTCAGAAGGAAGAGGGAAGAAAAGACAACAGGAGTTATACTGCATTCCTTGTATTTTTATCTGTAGTAAACTGTGCCGAGGCGCGCCCTACTAATAACTACAGGACTTACCCCACTCGCACATGGTGAGGGCGCACCCTCACCCATCACTTGAACCAGTCCGGATCGATCGCAAGTTGACAGTCGCGACTAAAGACCAAACTCAATAATCGCACGAATGACGTACACTCATGTGTGTGCTATTCGTTAGAAAATTGAGCAATTTCTTAGGGAACTCAAGCAATTAACCGGGAGAGAATCTTGCCAGTCCCTTCAAGCTATAATTCAAACAAATCATATTGCTTGCCATGAACTTGTGTGGGGTAGGCGCTCAAAAGTTGAGCGGATAAAACAGGTCAAATAATATATCAAATTAAACACGGGATTCTATCAAATCATTGAAGTGATCAACTAAAAATTCCCGATTTTCTGATGTTTATTGAAGTGAGCAACTAAAAATTCCCGATGTGCTGATGTTTATTGTCTAATTTTAGGGTGCTGGTACACAGATATGTGGCAGTTGCGTAAGTCCTGGTAATATTGAAGACGGATTGAGATAGATTTTCATGGTTGACTGGGAAAGGTAGCTTTCCCAAAATTTAAGACTAGCAAAAATGCTTAACGGAAAAAGTTAAAAGCTATAAAGCTGAACATCAGGGTGGCGACAGTAAAATCCCCAAAATAATAGATAAAACTGATGGCGACAGACATCCGACACCAGCCGGAAAACGGCTACCACTCAGAACCAACTCAACCTTACCCAAGAGACAATCTCAATAGGCGATCGCTCATGCGCCTACCCCGAAGCCTGAGTGCCGTCGAAACATCGGGCTTTGGCCTCACAGGTCACGCCAATTGGTTTACGATCGCCACAGCGATCCAAGCAGCGATTGGGCCTAGCGCCATCTTCGTCTGGTTGCCCGGTATCCTCATGGGCATGATGCTCAATCTACAGGTAAAACGCATCGGTGAGTATTTCCCAGACATGGCTGGGGGAACGCCCAACTATACCGCCCGAATGCTGAAAAATTATCCGGGTCTGGGAAGTTATGCGGCGATCGGCTACTTTTTAAGCTGGGTATCAACACTGCCAATTTCTGCGATCGTACTGACACAGCTCATCAAAGTCAACCTCAATAGTTTAGGTTTTAGGTGTCCTGAAACTTTACTAAATATTACCTTCACGCTCCTACCCTTCATTTTGACCTTCAGTGGCACTCGCGCCTTAAGTATTCTGCTCGCCTTTTTCGTGTTACCGACAGTCGGCGTACTATCCGTTTTTTCGATTCACGGTCTATTGTGGTTAGCTTTTTCGTCAAACAGTCCCGGCTTTTTCCCCACCATTTGGCCGGAATTCACCTTTATTGACTGGGCTAAATGGTTTTACTTTGCTACCTACATTTTCTACTGCTGTGACTCCGCTGCCAGTTTCGTAGCGGATAGCCGCAACCCTACTAAAACGCTGCAGTTTCTCAAAATTTCCGCACTGGCGATGCTGCCTGTTATTTTGGGAGGTGCTTGGGTACTGATGCGCTTGGCTACCGCTCCCGATCTGAAAGATGACGTATTCTTGAATGTATTAGCTGCCTGTCAGGCATTATGGGGGCCCTGGGTTCCCACCCTCGTCACCTTTCTGGTCGTCGCAAGCTGTCTTCTGAGTTGCGCGACAATTGTTTCCAACTGCCCCCGGATGCTGTACCAACTTGCGGTAGATGGGCATATTTCGCCAACATTCGCAGTTGTATCCCGACGGGGTGTATTTGGATTTGGCCTTGTCTTTGTTCTGGTTCTGAGTTTAATCTGTCTAGCTTGGGGAAATGTACCTCGGCTTGTGGCGATTACTAATGTTGGCTTAGTTGTCTGCCTAATGATGTTCCATCTCTCACTGTGGCTGCGGCGGGATCAGCCAGAAGTTCGGTGGCCTGGGTGGTCGCTGGGCTTTTTCGTAGTAGATGCGGTGGTTCTAGTCGTGGGAGGCTTAGCTTGGGGCTGGCAAGACTTTATCATTGGGTTGTTTTTTCCCCTTGCCGTTTTAGCAGTGGATGCAGGGATAAGTCGCATTGCTTTTGCCCCCTTCCATCCCTCGTGGTGGATTCGGCTTTACCGCAACAGAAGCAAGAGCAAAATGCCAGATTTTGTGGCGTTTCAGGTTGTAATTTTGATCTTGCTGATTGTGAGCGCCGTCGCTGTCGGCTGGATTTTTGGCTTCAAATTATATGCTAACTCTACTGTTGGCTTGAATTTATTCGTAGTGCTATTGGTGACAGTTGCTTTTATTGGGGTGGCAGTTGCCTGTTGGACGAGCTTACCCCAGGTCGTCTCAATGGAAGAGGCACGAGAGGGAGCAGAACAGCTCTTTACCATTGCCCTAGATGGTATTGTAGTGCTGGATGAAAATGGTGTCATTCGTCAGACAAATCCCGCTGCTGAAAGCGTCTTCGGCATAGATTCTACTGGGCTAATTGGGTCTTACCTGAACAAATTATTGCCACGATTAGGGGATCAGCCAGAGCAGTGGCTCAGTCGCAGTGAACAGACTTTCAACTTCTCCGATGGTAGTTCGCGCATTCTAGAAGTTGCCATCTCCGATCGATTCTCTCAAGACGCTTCCCTTTCCAATCAGGATCTGCAACAATATGTGGCGATCGTCCGCGATATCACCGATCGCAAGCAAGCCCAGGAAGCCCTGCAAAAAGCTAATGAGGAACTAGAAATCAAAGTCGAGGAGCGTACATCTGAACTCACCCATACTGTGGAGCAATTGCAGAATGAAATTGAAGAGCGCCAGCGGATCGAAGAAAATCTCAGAGCCATGCAAAATCAGATTATCGTGCAAGAAAAACTCGCTTCTCTGGGCAGTTTAACAGCAGGGATTGCCCACGAAATCAGGAACCCCTTAAACTTTGTAAACAATTTTTCAGAAGTTTCTGCTGAATTAACCGAAGAACTTTTACAAGAAATTGAAAATCAAACTGAACGGTTAGAACCAGAAACAAGTGAGTATATTGCTGAGCTATTAACCGATCTAAAAGCCAATCTCCAAAAAATCAATCAACACGGTCAAAGAGCCGACAGAATCGTCGGCAATATGCTTTTGCATTCTCGCGGACAAAGTGGTCATTGGGAAGCCACAGATATAAATACTTTATTAGAAGAATATGTCAATCTAGCCTATCACGGGATGCGAGCCAAGGAGGCTTCTTTTAACATTATCATAAAAAGCGGCTACGATAATGATATTGGCAAAGTAGAAGTCGTGCCACAAGACATTTCCAGGGTTTTTCTTAACATTATTAACAATGCTTGCTATGCAGCCCATAAAAAGAAACAAGAAATGGGAGAAGAATTTTCACCCCAGCTTGATGTCAGAACTCGAAATCTGGGTTCGGCGGTTGAAATTCGCATTCGCGATAACGGGCCGGGTATGACGCCCGATGTACTCGATAAAATTTTCAATCCCTTTTTTACTACAAAGCCTGCTGGGGAAGGGACTGGTCTAGGTCTATCTATGAGTCACGATATTATCGTCCAGCAGCATCGCGGAGAACTAAAAGTAGAAACAGAAGTAGGAAATTACACAGAATTTATAATTACATTGCAAAAAAAAATAGTCGAAGTTAAGGACTAAAAAAAATGAAAGTAATGGTTGTAGACGACGAAGAAGATATTCAGTCATTGTTCAAACAAAAATTTAGAAAAGAAATCAAAGCAGGGCAACTTCACTTTTATTTTGCCCTGTCGGCAGAGGCAGCTTTAAACTACTTAGAAAGCCAGGAAAAAGCGTCTATTGTCTTGATTTTATCCGATATTAATATGCCTGGTATGAATGGGCTAGAACTGCTGAAGCTTATCAAAGAAAAATTTCCCGATCTAAAAGTTTTTATGATTACCGCTTATGGAGATGAGATAAATTACCAAACCGCTATGGAATATGGAGCTGATGACTATATTACTAAGCCCGTTAACTTTGACGAATTAAAAGAAAAAATCTTCACAATATGGAGGAGCCACAATTAGCTTAGGAATAAAAATCAAACAACTTGCCTACACAAAATTTATAGGATATAAATATGCCAATTAAAATACTATTTGTGGATGACGAGCTTGATTTAGAATGTCTGATTTGCCAAAAATTTAAAAAAAATATCCGCACGGCAGGATGGCAGTTGTTTTTTGCCCATAATGGCGTAGAAGCCCTGGAAAAATTGAAAGAACACCCGGATCTAGATATGGTAGTGACGGATCTTAATATGCCTGAAATGGATGGTCTGACTTTACTCTCTAAACTTAATCAAATAGACCTACCCCTGAAAACAATAGTTATATCAGCCTATGGCGACATGAAAAATATAAGAAATGCAATGAACTTAGGTGCCTTTGACTTTCTGACTAAACCGATAGATTTTCTGGATTTAGAAATTACCATCCACAAAACGCTGCGCGACGTGCAACAGTTAAAAGAAAACCAGCGCTTGCGACAATCAGAAGCTAGCGCTAGAGAACAAGCTCAGGATTTACAACAAAGTCTGCAAGAGCTAAAAAATACCCAAGCTCAACTGATTCAGACTGCAAAAATGTCTTCTTTGGGTCAACTGGTTGCGGGGATTGCTCATGAAATTAACAACCCCGCTAATTTTATCTCTGGCAATATTAGCCACGTCAGTGATTATATCCAAAACCTACTGCACCTGCTGCATCTCTATCAGCAGCAGTACACCCCTCCCAGTTCTGAGATTCAAACTGAAATCGAAGCCATAGATTTAGAATTTATGATAGCAGATTTATCCCAAATTCTGGCTTCGATGAAATGTGGTGTTGACCGTATTCACAAGATTGTTTTGTCTTTACGCAACTTTTCGAGGCTTGATGAAGCTAACATAAAGTCTGTTGATATTCACGAAGGGATCGAAAACAGCCTGCTGATTTTGAATAATAGACTTCAAACAACGACAGCGCGTCCAGAGATTCAAGTGATCGAGGAGTACAGCAATCTGCCTTTAGTGGAATGCTATGCTGGAGAACTCAACCAGGTGTTTATTAACATTGTTTCTAATGCGATCGATGCTTTGAATGAGTACAATAAACAACGGTCACTAGATGACATCTTAGCTCACCAACTCGCCCTTACTATTCGCACTATTCTGCTAGAGGAAAAATCCCGTGTCGTCATTCAAATTCGGGACAATGGGGTGGGAATGACCCCAGATGTGAAAGACCGTATTTATGAACCTTTTTTTACTACTAAGCCTGTAGGTCAGGGTACTGGTTTGGGTCTCTATATCAGCTACCAAATTATAGTGGAGAAGCATGGGGGCGCATTGAAGTGTGTTTCAGAGATGGGGGAGGGAGCGGAGTTCTCGATGGAAATTCCAATCAGACAAACTAAGGCTGAACTTGATTTGAGCTAATCGATCGGCCTCTACCAAACGAGAGAGCCTATTACAGCCGTCCGGTTTGCCCTGGTAAAAATCAGCCTTTTCATTACTCCTAAAATAATTTATAATAGAACTTAAAGTATATAAATATTATTCGGATAAGTTAATTAATCAAATGAGAAAAAATGTCGTATACAACCGAAAGGGCTCGCAATATGCCAGCTAAAATATTATTTGTGGATGACGAACCCGATTTAGAATCTTTAATTTGCCAGAAATTTAGAAAAAAGATACGCGCAGGAGAATACCAAGTTTTTTTTGCACATAATGGCGTAGAAGCGCTTTCAAAGTTGCAAGAGGAGCCGGATATAGATATTGTACTGACAGATATTAATATGCCAGTCATGGATGGCATGGCTTTGCTAGCGAAACTTAACGAGCTAGTTACTATGGTCAAAACAGTAGTTATATCTGCTTATGGCGACTTGGGAAATATTAGAAAGGCAATGAATGGTGGGGCATTTGATTTTTTGACTAAGCCTATAGATTTTCAGGATTTAGAAATTACTATTAACAAAACTTTGCAGCACGTGCAAGAACTAAAAGAAAACGAACGCTTGCGCCAAGAAAGAGAGGACAAATTGCGGCACTCAGAAGTGCGAGAGCGAGAAAAAGCTATCCAACTAGAACTCGCAATGCAAAATTTACAGCGCACCCAAGCTCAGCTTATTCAGACTGAAAAAATGTCTAGCTTAGGACAGTTAGTTGCTGGTGTTGCCCACGAAATTAATAATCCCGTTAATTTTATCTATGGCAATTTAACTTATGTCAATGAGTATACTCAGCATTTATTGGGTTTAATTAACCTTTACGAGCAGCACGATGCCCATAATCACCCTGAAATCGCAGCTTTAATTAAAAACATAGAGCTAGAATTTATCAGAGAAGATCTGCCTAAAATGCTATCTTCGATGAAAGTAGGGGCTGAACGTATCCGTCAGATTGTGCTGACGTTGCGGAACTTCTCGCGCCTTGACGAAGCTGAGATGAAACCCGTTAATATTCACGATGGCATCGACAGCAGTATAGTCATATTGCAGAGTCGCCTCAAGCCTAAGCCTGATTGTCCACCTATTCAAATTATTCAAGAATACGGAGATTTGCCAAAAGTAGAATGTTATGTCGGTCAGTTGAATCAGGTATTTATGAATTTGCTGAGCAATGCAATTGATGCCTTGAATCAGTATGATAAAAAACGCAGCCCAGAGCAAATTAAAAACGACCCAAGTACGATTACGATTCGTACTTCTATGCTGAATCCGGATTGGGTAAGAATCAGTGTTAAAGACAATGGGCTGGGGATAACAAGCGAGGTAAGGTCGAATCTATTTACTCCTTTTTTCACAACTAAACCTGTTGGTCAAGGCACGGGTTTGGGATTATCTATTAGCTATCAGATTGTGGTGGAGAAGCACGGCGGAGATTTGAAGTGTTTATCACAGCCAGAGCGGGGTGCAGAATTTGTGATTGAGATTCCCATTAGGCAGAGCGAGCGGGTAGAGATGAAGGCGAGTTAAGGGGAATAAAATTGGCTAAAAGAACGCGAAATCAGTAAAAGTCTAGCTTATTCGTTGTGCTAATTGATGTGCGGAAATTGACACCTTTGGTAACGGTAGCCTCCGGCATCGCACTCAGCGCGAGTGAAAGTCAATAGTAAATTTTGAGTCGGTTGTCAACTTGTTAGTACCCCGGAATGGTTAAGGTGAGGGCGCGATCGCACCCTCACCTTAACCAGTTTCGTAAGTCTTGAACTAATAACTAATGACTAATGACTAATGACTAATGACTAATGATTACCTTCCTCCGACGACGACATTTTTAATCCGCAGATGAGGGCCGCCGACACTTACGGGCAAGCCACTCTGGCCGCCTTTACCACAACCGCCGTAGGCATAAACCGAGTCGTTTCCTATAGACTCAATATCCTTTAAAGTCTGAAATACATTGCCGCTTAAAGTGACATCGCTCACTGGTTCAGCCAATTTGCCGTCGCGAATCATAAAACCTTGAGCCGCTGCAAAGGTAAACATTTCGCCGTTGGTTTGTCCTCCCAACATCCGCACTGCATAAACTCCTTCGTCAATGTCGGCAACCATTTCGTCAAAAGAATGTTCGCCAGACTCGATCGCAGTATTAGTCATCCGCACCAAAGGCATAAAAGTAGCACTCAGAGCCCGGGCATTTCCCGTCGGACTTTCGCCCATTTTGCCCGCAGTCTCGCGATTGTGCATCCGAGCCGCTAAAACTCCATTTTTAATTAAATGCTTGCACTGAGCCGGCACGCCTTCGTCGTCATATTTCAAAGTTCCCGGCAATCCCGGCACAGTTGCGTCGTCAATTACATTCAATTGTTCGATCGCCACAGGCTTGCCCAAAGTCAACAATTCCTGCATTTTCGGGTTTTCGTAAATGCCGTCTGCTTCCGACAAATGCCCGAAAGCTTCGTGAATAAAAACCCCCGACAAATAAGGGTCTAAAATCACCGGATACTGACCGCCTTTCACCGATTTTGCCTCTAATTGGCCTACAGCTCGAACGGCAGCACTCTTAACACGATCTTCAATATTTGTCAAGACATCGTAATCCGATCGCGAGTGAATCGACTCAAACCCTTGGCGGACGACACCGCCCTCGCCGCGGGCGATCGCTCCGAAACGCCCGGTCACGTCCAAGCGCTCTTGAGCGATGCAAGTACCTTGAGAATTCACAAAATAAGTAATCCCAAATCTATCGCTGTAACCTGCCATTGTTGTCTGAATTCGCGGGTCGTAATCTAACAGCAACTGATTGTAAGATTCGAGCAATTTCCGCTTTTCGGCTAGAGTAATAGAGCGCGGGTCGCGGCCCAATTCCACCGCTACATAATCTTGAATCGGGGTGACATCTGCTAGTAGAGTTTTTTCGCTGCCAACCAAACGAGACTGGACTACAGCTTCTTCAATGCGGTCTTTTAACTCATCTAAACCGTTAAAAGTTACAAAACTCCAGCCACCTTTGTGACAGGCGCGGATGCCGCCGGCGAGACTAAAACTGCGGTTTACAGCATCTAACTGAGGGCCGCGAAAACTAATCGCAGTTGACTCGCTTTGTTCGAGGCGAACTTCTAGATAATCTACGCGATCGCGGTAAGGTGCGATCGCTTCCATCAACTGTTCTTGCATCAAATTGCCCCTATGATAGATTCGGCGTAGCGCTGAAAAAAATTATTGCTAACCTTATTTTAGCTAATAACTCCCGTCTTTCGGGTGCGCGTTCCCCCACCGCTCTGGTGCGGCAGCGCGCACCCTACCCGATAAATGGCGAGTCAGTCGATTTGAGATTTAAAACTTTGTCCACACAACTGATGATTAGAAGCTTGCCGATCGCCGACGTTCGGCGGGTTTCCTAAAACACAAAAAACTCGCGCCCGCTTGCGAAAAGCCCGGTATGGCGAAAATCTTGCATTTGGTTAGAGAAATCAAACTAAACTAAATCTATCTAAATATCTAAAAAATATACCTTAACCGCCGGCAGATGGAATACTTTAAGGTGAAAAAATTCCAAATTTCACCGTATTTAGCAGCAATTTCGGCATCAATAGCAATTTTGGTCGGAGTTGGCATTTTAGATCGCTCAGAACAGCGGCGGTTTTTTCACTACAACCGCGCTAGCACCCTCGATCGCCTCAGCACAGTCCGTTCTAAGCTGGAAGGCTCTTTGAATTCCCGCCTGTTTTTGATGCGGGGTTTGGGGGCTTACCTTTCCAACAACCCAAACATCACCGAAGCCGAGTTTACAGCGACGGCGAGAATTCTGGTGGCACAGCAACCGGGCATTCGCGCCATAACTTTAGTTAAAGGCACGAGGGTCGCTTACATTTATCCACGGGAGGGAAATGAAGCGGTGATCGGAGAGGACTTGACGACGCTACCCGAACACCGGCAAATGGTCAAAGAGGTCATCCGAACCAGAAAAACTTTGCTTGCCGGGCCCGTGAAATTATTGGAGGGGGACGAGACGTTCATCAGCCGATCGCCGATTTTTCTCACACCCTCCGGTGCCGACCCTGAAACAGGAGTTTACTGGGGCTTGACAGGCCTGATCATCGACAAAAATACCCTCATTGAGGAAGCAGGACTCAACGACTCCTCAGCGAAGCTGCAATACGCTCTGCGGGGCAAAGACGGTTCGGGAGCATCCGGCCCTGTGTTTTTCGGTGACGGGTCAATTTTTCAGCACAATCCCGTGCTGCTGGAAGTGACTTTGCCCAACGGTTCCTGGCAGTTGGCCGCAATTCCGGCGGGGGGATGGCGTGCGAATGCGCCGCTTCGGGGGTGGCTGCTCTTTGGAGGCGGCTTGCTGGCTGTTTTCACCGGGGTGGCGGTTTTTAGCTGGGTGTACGGCCGTGCGAAACTGCGATCGAGCGAAGTTAAGTACCGGCTATTAGTTGAGAATGCTAACAGCATGATTGTGCAGTTAGACAGTGAAGGCAACATTACTTTTTTTAACGAGTTTGCTGAAACTTTTTTCGGGTATTCAGAAGCAGAAATCATCGGCAAAAGTGCGATCGGCACAATTATACCGAAAACAGATTTATTTGAAAGTGACCTCGCGACAAAGATTCGAGACTGTTTGGCACAGCCGCAAAAATACTTCCAAAACGAAAATGAAAACATCCGCCGCAATGGAGAAAGGGTGTGGATAGCGTGGACAAATAAACCTTTACTAGATGCGAAGGGAAATGTGGCAGGGCTGCTTTGTATCGGGACGGATATTAGCGATCGCAAACAAGCTGAAATCGCCCTGCAAGGTTCTGAAGCGGAACTTCGAGCTTTGTTCGCTGCCATGAACGACTTAATTTTCGAGCTCGATATTGAGGGACGGTTCCTGAAAGTTGCCCCGACCAATCCCCAATTATTGTACAAGCCGACGGCGGAATTTTCCGGGCAAAAAATCAGCGAATTATTCGAGCCAGAAATGGCCGATATTTTTCACGATAAAATTCGCACCGCCCTTGCTACAAATCAAACCTGTACTTTTGAATATAACCTGGAACTTGCCAGCGTACAAAAGTGGTTTGCCGCTACCATTTCGCCCATGAAAGAAAACACGGTTCTGTGGGTTGCCCGCGACATTACAGAGCGCAAGCGAGCTGAAAATTGGTTAACCGGTCAAAAACAAATTTTAGAAATGATTGCTAAGGGTACTTCTCTGGGCGATACTTTAAATACTTTAGTTGAAATTATCGAGCAACAATCTAGAGATGTCATCGGTTCGATATTGCTTCTAGCTCCAGATGGCGAACATTTACTACATGGAGCTGCGCCTAGTTTGCCCGACAGTTACAATGCTGCTATTCATGGCATAGCTATCGGCCCGGATGTCGGTTCCTGTGGAACTGCTGCCTTTAGCCGCCAACAGGTGATCGTTACAGATATTGCCAGCGATCCTTTGTGGGAAAATTATCGAGATTTAGCCTTGAGTTTTGGACTGAGAGCTTGCTTGTCTACTCCTATTTTCTCATCTCAGGGTCAAGTTTTGGGAACTTTTGGAATATATTATTCCCAAGCGCGCCCGCCCCATTTTTTTGAGATGCAATTGATAGAGGCGATCAGAAGTTTAGCAGGAATTGCGATCGAACGCAACCAGGCAGAAGAAAGTCTCAAACAGCTTAATCAAGAACTAGAAAATAGAGTCAAACAGAGAACTGCTCAATTGATGCAAACTGAAGAACGCTGGCAGTTAGCACTCAAAGGCAACAATGACGGCATTTGGGACTGGAACTTGCAAACAGGGGAACTTTTTGTGTCCGATCGCTTTAAGGAAATCACTGGTTACGAAGATAGTGACATTAGCGATTATAATAACACATGGAATACGAGTTTACATCCCGATGATTTAGAGATGTCTCAGGAACTTCTTCAAGAACACTTGGAGAGAAAAACGCCGCATTACATCACCGAATACCGCTTGTGGTGCTACAACAGCGCTTACAAATGGATATTGAGTCGGGGACAAGCTTTGTGGGACGAATCTGGAAAAGCAGTCCGCATGGTTGGTTCAATTACTGACATTACCGAGCGCAAACAAGCAGAGGAAGCACTGCGAGAAACCGAGGCCAGATTCCAAAAGCTGTCTGCTAATGTGCCGGGAATCATTTATCAATTTTTGTTGTGTCCCGATGGCTATTTCAGTTTTCCTTACATAAGTGGTGCTTGCCGAGAACTTTTAGAGGTAGAACCAGAAGATGTTCTGAAAAATGCGGCTTTGGTAACAGATTTAATTCATCCCGAAGACCGCCAAAATCATGACGAATCTGTTGCTATTTCTGCCCAGAGTTTGCAACCTGGGCAGTGGGAAGGACGGATGGTGCTGCCTTCCGGCAACATTCGTTGGTTTCAGATAAATTCGCGTCCTGAAGCTAAGGACAACGGCGATATTCTTTGGGACGGCATCGCCGTTGATGTTACAGATCGCAAACAAGCTGAATTAGCTTTGCAAGAAAGCCAGCAGTTTATTCAAAAAGTAGCCGATGCTACTCCCGGTATTTTGTATCTCTACGACTTGGAAGAACAGCGAAATATCTACGCTAATAGTTCAGTGCTAGGGCTTTTGGGCTATACCCGCGATGACATTACAGCGATGGATTCGTCAGTCATGCCTCAGTTAATACACCCCGAAGATTTGCCGAAAATTGTCAAACATCACGCGAGCTTTTTAGGAGTTGAAGATGGCGAAATTTGGGAAATTGACTACCGAATGCGGGCCGCAAATGGTCAATTTTTGTGGCTGCAAAGTCGGGATACTATTTTTAGCAGGAATCCTGACGGTCAGGCTAAGGTAATAATTGGATTTTGCCAGGATATTACGACTCGCAAGCAAGCAGAGGAAGCACTGCGACAAAGCGAGGCGCGAGAAAGAGAAAAAGCTCGAGCTTTAGAGTCAGCGCTGCGGTCATTGCGCTCTACTCAAACTCAGCTCATCCAAACTGAAAAAATGTCTTCTTTGGGGCAATTAGTTGCTGGAATTGCTCACGAGATTAATAATCCAGTTAACTTCATTTACGCTAATATTGATTATCTCAACCAGTATACAAAACAGTTGCTCGATCTGGTGAGTCTTTACGCAGATGAGTATCCCGAACCTAATTCAATAATTGTGGAGCGCATTCAAGAGATTGATTTAGATTTCATGGCTGAGGATTTAATAAAACTTGTGGGTTCAATGCAGGTAGGAACCGAGCGCATCCGGCAAATTGTGTTGTCCCTCAGAAATTTCTCGCGACTGGACGAATCCGCCATGAAGCCGGTCGATATTCACGAGGGAATTGAAAGCACTTTGTTAATTTTGCAGCACCGCTTGAAGAGTAGGGACTGTCGCCCGGAAATTGAAGTAATTAAGGAGTTTGGAAAACTGCCACTGGTGGAGTGCTATGCTAGCCAACTGAATCAGGTGTTTATGAATATTATTGCTAATGCAATTGATGCTATTGAAGAACGATATCAAAAGTTATCCGTTCGGGAAGCAGATACAAAGAGTGGCCACATTACTATTTCCACTGGTGTAACCCCCCAGAAGACTGTGAGGGTAGAAATTTCGGACAATGGTACGGGCATTCCCGATGAGATAGTCGATCGAATTTTTAACCCGTTTTTTACTACAAAAGCTGTGGGCAAAGGTACGGGTTTGGGAATGTCTATCGCGCACTCGATTGTGGTGGAAAAGCACAAGGGTAAGATTGACTGTATTTCGTCCATAGGATGCGGAACAACTTTTAAGATTGAGATTCCGATCGACAAACTGTATAAATAGTAGGGTGCGTCAGTCGATTTGAGATTTGAGATTTGAGATTTGAGATTTTAGATATTAGATAGACTCCGCAGTGGTAGGGTGGGTCAGTCGATTTGAGATTTGAGATTTGAGATTTGAGATTGACTCCGCATTGGTAGGGTGGGTTAGCAATTCCTGATTTTCAGGGGCGCAGCGATAAGCTACTCACCCTACAAGTTAAAGACTAAAATAGACGGAAGCTGCGAATGAAGCGGTGCTGCATCAAACCTTTAATTGTAGAAAAATTGACATGATGGGATTAATCCTGGAAGCGCTGCAAGCAATGGGACACAATGTGCGCTGGATGTCTTGGAATTTGTTTTTGAGTTTAGTACCGCTGGGCCTGAGTTTTTGGCTGTTCCGCAAACCTCGATCGCGCTGGCTGCTGTGGGGTACGGGCATTCTCCTGGGCGCTACTTTTTTGCCCAGCATGCGCCATGTTTTGTCCTATCTGAAGCATATTGTGCAAGATGTGGGCAAAACTTACCTTTTGGGGGCGATCGCGATTACACTGGCACTGATGGCTGTAGACATCTGGGTACTGCGGCAGCGCGGAGTTCGCTCTCTCCGCTGGTGGGGCTGTTTTTTCTGGTTTATCGGATTTTTACCCAATGCACCCTACGTTTTAACTGATATCATTCACCTGATCGAGCAGATTAAAGAGGGGAACTCGGTGTGGACTGTGACTCTGGCTTTGATTCCCCAATATCTCGCGTTTATGCTGGCGGGATTTGGAGCTTACGTGCTGTCGGTGATGAATTTGGGTTACTATTTGAAGCAACAGGGTTGGGGTAGATTTATCCTGGTAACGGAGATAACTATACACGCACTTTCGGCGATCGGAATTTATTTAGGGCGATTTATCCGCTTCAACACTTGGGACATTCTTACTAACCCCGATGCGCTGGTTAACAGCGTAATGAACGATTTGATAGGCAAGCGTCCGGTTTTAGTAATGGTTGTAACTTTTGTAGTAATTGCTGTTTTGTATTGGGTAATGAAACAAGTAATTTTAGGGATTAGCCAGCGATTTTACAGGAGCGAATTGCAGTCGGACTTGGCCGGCGATAGCGCAACTTCTTCCAGCTAGAGCGATTTGAGATTTGAGATTAAAGAATTGATTCAACCGATGAATCTAAGACCTTGAACTAAGCTCCCAAATTTGTTCTCTCCACCAGTTAACTCGGCCAACCAGTTTCCGTCGGTGGGTGAGGCAAATTTTTTCGCGAAACTCCGAAATAAATTACTGCTGCTGTTTGTCACAAGAATTGATATGTTAGGGGAGCATCTCAGTTTTGCATTTACAGTGCGAGCGTCCCCGCTCGCGTATTGTACAATACGCGAGCGGGGACGCTC
>NZ_JAUBTT010000091.1:0-35676 GCF_036705125.1 Microcoleus sp. B7-D4 | reverse complement strand
CGATTGGGACTTAGTTCATTTGTACTATTTCATCCCCTTTTTGTTGATGTGTGACAGTTGTGGGTGCGGAATGTGGGATACAACGAGGCAAGAAAACCCGCCCTAGCTTGTAAACTAGGGATAACAGAATACGCAGGAAAGATTTATGCCGTCGGAAAACCAAGACTTGCTCAAAACTCAAACACCTAACAGTCCAAAATTGCCGGTTCCCTCAGATATTTTGTTGAGCTTGGTCGCCTTACCCATGCTGGGCGGGTTGGTGGTGGCTAAAGCTGCTGCTGAGTTTGTTGCGTCGATCGGCGTTGAAAGCGAAGAAGTCTTTCGGGGTTCGCGCCTTCCCGTACTCAACTTTCCTCAATCACAGGATTAGAAAGCCCAAGGAAGGATGCTGCAGCTAGAAGTTAATTTTTGTGACCCCGCCCAAAAACGGATACGGTGCCACGTACTCCTGTCGGGGAGAGATAAAAATTTTCGACCCTAGTTCAACATCCCAGATTGATCTTTGGAGTAAATCTAAAAGTGTTCGACTTAGCGCGACTCAACTGACTTCTGGCCGAACGTCTCACGCCGATCGTCTACAATCTCAAACTAGCAAGTTAACTGACCTGAAAGCTTGACAAGAGGTACAATCCGTGCTGTAAGAATTAATCTTTCCTTATACTTTGTACATAAGTGCCTTCTACTTTCAAGGTTGCAATAAGTCTCAAATTTGACTGCAAACAAAAGTGTTTTAGGCGAAACTAAACCATACAATTTTCACAGACACCCGCAGCTATTGAGGAACAGCCCGATGAGTTCAGTCCTCCAGTCTTCAGAACAGGCTATTGATGCAACATCTATTTCCCATTTTCCCGCTTACTCCAAATCAGACCTGTTTCTGCGAAATCGCCTCAAAGTTGTAGAGGACTTGTGGGAATCGGTGCTGCGACAGGAGTGCGGGCAGGAATTGGTGGATTTGCTCCAACAAATGCGATCGGTCAATTCCGCCGAAGGACAAGCCACTCACTTTCGCGAGTCGAATGTCGTACAGCTAATCGAAAAGCTCGACCTCAACGCCGCCATCCGCGCCGCTAGGGCTTTTGCACTGTATTTTCAGTTGATCAACATTGTCGAACAGCACTACGAACAGCGAGACCAACAGCTAGCTTACGCTAGCAGCAACGATGCTGGTGGGCGGATGTTTTCTAAGCTGCCAGGACAAGCAACGGATGCCCCCGATCGCCCCCGGCACAGGGAAGGCCCAAGCCCCACCCAAACGGCTTTGAGCAATGCAGACAGCAGCGAGACGATCGCCCGAGATGCCGGAACTTTTCACCAACTGTTCCCGATGCTGCTGCGCTTGAACGTACCCAGCCAGCAAATCCAGCGGTTGATCGATCAGTTAGACATCCGCTTGGTATTCACTGCTCACCCGACGGAAATTGTCCGCCACACGATCCGCACCAAGCAGCGGCGAATGGCGAAGATTCTCCAACAGCTAGACCAAGTTGACGAGAAATTTCAGGCGATCGGAACCGACTCTCAAAGCCCCTATCCGGTGTCTTGCTGGGAAGCAGCGGCTCTCCAAGAGCAACTGATGGAAGAAATTCGCCTCTGGTGGCGCACTGACGAACTGCACCAATTCAAGCCGACTGTACTTGACGAGGTGGAGTACACTCTCCACTACTTCGAGGAAGTTCTGTTTGATGCTATTCCCGAACTCTACCACCGCTTAAAGCAAGCTCTGCACGCTTCTTATCCTTATCTGAAACCGCCTAGTTACAATTTTTGCAAGTTCGGTTCTTGGGTGGGCTCGGACAGGGACGGCAACCCTTCTGTTACTCCAAAAGTTACTTGGCAAACGGCTTGCTATCAGCGCCACTTGGTGCTAGAGAAGTACATCGCGGCGGTGAAGCGACTGAACGAACTTTTGAGTTTGTCGCTGCACTGGAGCGACGTGCTGCCGGAATTGCTCGAATCTCTCGATCGCGACAAATCGGAATTCCCGGAGGTTTACGAGCAGTGGGCGATTCGCTATCGGCAAGAACCTTATCGGTTGAAGCTGGCCTACGTGCAGCAGCGACTGGAAAATACGCGAGATCGCAATTGGCGGCTCTACAAAGGAGACGAATTGCAGCGGGAACGCGAAGCTTTGTCAGAACATCCCGGAATGACCGGCCTTTATCGATCGGGCGCTGAGTTTTTGACCGAGCTCAAGCTCATCGAGCACAATTTAGTGGAAACAGGTTTGAGCTGTCGGGACTTGGAAAATCTGCTGTGCCAAGTAGAAATTTACGGATTTAATTTGGCTTACCTAGATATCCGCCAAGAGTCAACAGTACACTCCGAGGCTTTGAGCGAAATTGCTGAATACTTGCAAATTTTGCCCAAGCCTTACAATCAAATGTCGGAATGCGATCGAATTATTTGGCTGGCAACGGAACTGCAAACTCGTCGCCCTTTAATTCCAGCAGAATTGCCCTTTTCTCCTAAAACTTGCGAGACGATCAATACCTTCCGAATATTGCGGCAAATGCAGCAGGAGTTTGGCCCGGAAATTTGCGAAACTTACGTCATCAGCATGAGCCACGATGTCAGCGATTTACTGGCGGTTTTGCTGTTAGCAAAAGAAGCAGGACTTTACGATCCGGCAACAGGAATTAGCAACATTCAAGTAGTTCCCCTGTTTGAAACGGTGGAAGATTTGAAAAAAGCGCCGGAAGTAATGCAAAAAATATTTGATTTGCCGCTTTATCGAGCTTTGCTAACAGGAGGATACGCGCAGGAAATAGCGCAAAAGAGTGAAGAGAATATCCAAGGCCCAATCGAAACTCTCAAATTGCAAGAGGTGATGCTGGGCTATTCGGACAGCAATAAAGATTCTGGTTTCCTCAGCAGCAATTGGGAAATACACAAGGCTCAAAAGGCTTTGCAAATGGTAGCGGAAAAACACGGTGTGGAGTTGCGAATTTTTCACGGCCGAGGCGGTTCTGTAGGGCGAGGCGGCGGGCCTGCTTATAAGGCAATTCTGGCTCAGCCTGGAAAGAGTATTAGCGGGCGAATTAAGATTACTGAACAAGGCGAGGTTTTGGCTTCTAAATATTCTTTGCCGGAGTTGGCGCTTTACAATTTGGAAACTGTGGCGGCGGCGGTAATTCAAGCTAGTTTGCTGCACACTGGTTTTGATGGCATTGACCCTTGGAATGAGATTATGGAGGAGTTATCTGCGCGATCGCGATCGCACTACCGCCATTTAATCTACGAACAGCCGGATTTAGTCGATTTCTTCCACCAAGTTACCCCGATTCAAGAAATCAGCCAGTTGCAAATTAGTTCTCGTCCGGCCCGGCGCGGGGGCAAAAAAGACATCAGCGGTTTGCGAGCAATTCCGTGGGTGTTTAGCTGGACTCAAAGCCGCTTTTTGCTGCCTTCTTGGTACGGTGTCGGCACGGCTTTGCAAGAGTTTTTGCTGGAGGAACCGGAAGAACACATGAAACTTTTGCAGTATTTCTACTTGAAATGGCCCTTTTTTAGAATGGTAATTTCTAAGGTGGAAATGACTTTATCTAAAGTGGATTTGCAGATTGCAGAACACTATGTGCAGGAGTTAGCTTTGCCTGCTGATAAGGAGCGTTTTAACGCTTTATTCGATCAAATTGCGGCAGAATTTCACTTGATTCGCGATTTGGTTTTAACGATTACCGGACACCAACGTTTGTTGGACGAAGATCCCTCGCTGCAGCGTTCGGTGCAGTTGCGAAATGCGACGATTGTACCTTTGGGTTTGTTGCAGGTTTCGCTGCTGAAACGCTTGCGGCAGCACGGTAGTGGCGGGGTTCCGGGGGTGATTCACTCGCGTTATAGCAAGGGTGAATTGTTGCGGGGAGCTCTGCTGACGATTAATGGAATTGCTGCGGGGATGCGGAATACCGGCTAGGGAAATAGTTTTGAGTTTTGAATTCGTGGTGAGGTGCGCGATGGAGCACCTTGCTACTGGTAGTTGCAGAATTCAGGCGATCACCCATTATATAGCCTTTCTCAGATAGATGAGGTACAAGTTTAGATTTTAGATTTTAGATTTTAGATTTTAGATTGGGGGATTGGGGAATTTTTAATTAATTGGTGAATACCTCATCTTTCCGAGAACCGCTATAGTCACAGCCATAGAAAACTGTTAATGTGAAATAAATAATTTTCCGGAATTTTCCGGTAAATGCTGGTAGATCGTGGTAACTTAGATTAAGAACATTCTACCGCCACCGATGACCAAATATGTCACACCGCGAGAAGCTTGCAAAATCCTGCAAGTCTCAGAAAAAACGCTTAGAAACTGGGAGCTTGCCGACAAAATATCAGCAATCAGAACTCCCTCCAACCAGCGCCGCTACGACATTGACAGCGTTCTCGGAACAAAACACAACCGAGTCACAGCTATCTATGCCAGAGTCAGCAGCTACAAACAGCGAGAAGACCTCGAAAGACAAGTTGGCTACCTCCAAAGTCTCTACCCGCAAGCTAAAGTCTTCAAAGATATCGGAGGCGGACTCAACTTCAAAAGAAAATCACTGCTTGCCCTTTTGGGACAAATCATGTCAGGATCTATCTCAACAGTTGTGGTCGGACACCAAGACAGACTCGCAAGGTTTGGTGGCGACCTCATCAAATGGATCTGCGAGCAGAACGATTGCGAACTCATGGTTCTCAGTAGAAGTGAATTGTCTCCAGAGCGAGAAATGGTTGAAGATATCCTTGCCATCATCCACGTCTTCAGTTGCCGACTCTACGGACTCCGAAAATACAAATCTGCTATCAAAGAAGATCCGAGTTTACCCGGAAATCGGGCTAGCAGCGAAATGGAGGACTTGGATTGCAGCAAGTAGATGGTGTTACAACCAAGCAATTGCTATTGTTAAAAACGAAAGAATTGGCAAGTACGACTTAAGAAAAAAAGTAATGGACTTGGCTCCTGCTTGGGTATCAGAGCAACCTTACAACCCGCGACAAATGGCAGTATTTCAAGCTTTTGAAGCACATAAAGCAGCTAAGAAGTCAAAAGGAATAGCAAAGTTTAGAAGCCGTTTCGACGCATCTCAGACTATCAGGTTCCAAAAGTGTAATTGGAAATCCGGGACTTTTTATCCGCTGTCTACTAAGGGGTTAAGCTTTAAAGCATCGGAGCCTATTATTGAAGAAATGCAACACGAACCAACACTAAGCTTGAGCGACGGGCAATGGTTTATTGGCTATGCTGTTGATGCACCTAAAATAGAAGCGATTAAAAGCGATTTAGCTATTGCTTTAGACCCAGGCGTGAGAACTTTTATTACTGGCTTTGACGGCAGTGAATTTATCGAAATAGGAAAGAATGATATCGGTCGTATCTATCGACTGGCAAGACATCTAGACAAATTAATGTCACGTATAGGGTTGAGCAAAGGAAGGCAACTCAAGCGGTTGAGGTATTCCTTGAGAAAGTCAGCAGCAAAAATTCGGATTAAGATTAAAAACTTAGTCAATGAATTGCACAAAAAAGCTGCTAAACATTTGACAGTCAAATACAAATTAATTTTGTTGCCGACCTTTGAAACGCAACAAATGGTCAAGAAAGGCAAGCGCAGACTGGCAACTAAAACAGCTAGAGCGATGGTAACTTTGAGTCATTATCGTTTTAAACAAATGTTGAAGCATCAAGCCGCTAAACATGGGGGCTTTGTAGTAGACGTAACAGAAGAGTACACATCGAAAACTTGCTCAAAGTGTGGACATATCCACACTAAATTAAACGGGTCTAAAATCTTTAAATGTCCAGAATGCGGACACACTCTGGACAGAGATTTCAATGGCGCTTGCAATATTTTATTGAAAGCTTTGAGAGATACCTCCCTGATAGAAAAGCTTGCAGCTTTCTCTATCTTGCCATACACGGCAAATTCTGGCTTAGTCCTGAATTTACCGGGTTAAATGTATCTGTTCGCTATCCTAGCTGAGATTTTTTATGTCTAAACGCAAACAGTCTGAAGGTTGTCGCCCGATGCTGCGACGCACTTTTTTATTTTTAACGGCCATCGCTTTGGCGCGGGTTGCGGCTGACTATTTTGCGATCGCCCAAAACCGAGATAGTTTCTTGACTCTCGCGGGTCAACTTTGGCAAAAGTCACTCGCTTTTTTATCAAGTATACAATCAAATCAAACTCCTCAACCTCTTCCTAGCAATCCCATTGTAAAATCGGCAAAAACCAATCAACCTCTGCCGAGTAATCCTATTGTAAAATCGCCCGAAAATTCTCCTGCTGTGCAGCCGTCTCAACCTCAAATTATCAAACGTTCTGCTAAGCAAACAAAACCGGTACAAGTCAGCAGCCAAAATGTAGCTGGCGCAAGTTTTTATCTCACAACTATTGACCTCGCAGACCCAGAAATTTATATCACAATTGGGTTAGCTAATAATGCAGACTTTGCCAATACTTCTAAAGTCACGCGGGGCGACGAACCTTTTGAAAATATGGTGTCGCGTTACCGGGCTGCTGTTGTTGCTAACGGGACTTTTTTTGGTAAAGATGAGCAGAAATCTGTGCTGGGAAATATGGTGGCGGCAGGCAAGTTTCTCAAATACAGCCGATGGGAAAATTACGGCACGACTTTGGGAATTAAAGCCGGAAATCAATTGGAAATGGTGACGGCTAGAACTGAAGGTAAGCCGGATTGGAGTCAACATTGGTTTTCTCTGACTTGCGGGCCGAGATTGGTTAAAGGGGGGAAAGTTTGGCTGTCTCCTTTATCGGAAGGTTTTAAAGATGCTGGTGTTTTGGGCGTGGGCTCGATAACGGCGATCGGCTTTCCGGCTTCCAGAGATAAGTTATTTTTGGTAACTTTTTTTGATAGTTTGTCTTTGGAAGCAGAAGCTAAAGTTATGCGGGCGATGGCGTCCCGCCCTCGCCCGTGCTACGGCTGTTTTGAAGCGATGAATTTGGACGGGGGCGCTTCGGTGGGTTTGGCTCATCAAGGGCAGATTTTACAGCAGTTCCGGGTGTTATGAGGTACAATAAGAATAGATTAAAAAATACACCAATGAAAGCATATTCAGTAGATTTGCTTTCCAAAAATAGTAGCAGCCCATCAAGATCAGAAGCTGTCGATCAGAAAAACAGCAGCGATATTTTCCGTCAGTAAAAGCTCTTTTCAGAAACTGGTCAAGCAACAAAAAATAGAGGGAAATTTACAGCCGAAACGAGAGTGGGAAACCGAGATACAGTCATTTGAATAATTCCACAGCTTCTTTGAGAGAAATAGTGGCAGCACATCCCGATGCAACCAGGGTAGAATTGTGTGAGTTATTTGCCCAGAATACGGGAAATTGGGTGGGTAGAACAGCCATGTGTAACGCCTTACAAAAGTTGGGATTAAATCGTAAAAAAAAACAGTGAGAAGTAGCCAAGTCGGCACTGAAAGAGTCATGAAATTAAGGTTAGAGTATTGGGAAAAAGTCAAGCATATCGACCCCAAAAATCTAGTCTTTTTAGATGAGACTGGAGTATTACGCTTGTTTAACCAGAACTCATGCTTCCAACGAGGAACGAGAGCCTATGCAGTCAAACCTTTTTATCGAGGCAAGAAAGTCACAGTAATTGGTGCAATTAGTTTCCAGAGAGTAGTGGCATTAATGACCATAGACAACTCGATGGATAGCCAAGCATTTGAGGTGTTTATAGAGCAATGTTTAGTGCCACAATTGTGGTCGGGAGCAGTAGACGTGAATTGATAACTTACCAGCGCATAAAGTAGATTCAATTAAGCCCGTAGATTGAAGCGGTGGATGCTTTTATCTTGTGTTTGTCCCCATACTCTCCTGATTTTCATCCAATTGAATTATGGTGGTCGCAACTCAAATCTTTATTGATCCAGTTTTCACCAACCACCACTAAAATGGTTTACACCATAATTGCTGTGGCTCTTGACTTAATTAATCCGAAACATCTTAAAAACTGGTTTACTAATTGCTGCTACTGTACCTCATAACATCCGGAAGTGCTGTATGGATTTATTGCAGGCAACGTAATAGACCTCTTGCAAAAATAGCTGGGACGGGCTCTCCGGCCCGTCCCACAAAAAGTTTTTTATCTTGTGGGATGGGCCGGAGAGCCCGTCCGAAAATTTGATCGAAAGGACTTTTGCAAGAAGTCTAATGAAGCTGTAGCGATTTCAAGCGCTGGGTCAAAATATGCCCTTATCCTGATAAAGCTGCAACGGTTTCAACCCCTAGGCTGGGAAATACCATTTTCCCAGCCTAGGACGTGGAAGTGCGGAGGCTACGTCACGTTATGGGCTTTAGCCATTCTTAGAGTTTTTGATGATCAGGACGTTTTGCGGGGAGCATCCGAGTCTTACTCCCTTCCCGCTATAAGATACAGTGTTTTTTGACGAGTTTGCCGTTTACGATCGTCCCAGTTACTCCTGTTCTACCTGATCGCACGCCTGGAATTTTGAGGCGGGTACGGTAAAGACCATTACTTGCAGTTCGGCAATTGCATTTTTCAACCAAACTCGGCGAGATCGGGGCTGTAATCTTTAGCCGATATCAGATGCCAATTGGTATTACCAACTAGCCTTAAGACCTGCTCGTGATACTGTACCAAAGTCGGACGGTGACCGACACTGATAAAGGCAGTTCCTGTTTCTTTGAGCAACTGATAGAGCCGTCTCTCGTTAGCCACATCCAATGCACTCGTTGATTCATCCAAAATAGCGTAGCGAGGTTTAGTCAGCAGTAGGCGTGCAAATGCTAACCGTTGTTGTTCTCCTAGTGACAAAACATCAGCCCATTCCAATTCCACATCAAATCCACCTACCCGTTCTGGCAAATGGGAAAGATTGACTTGTTCGAGCACTTCGTGCAGTTGTTTATCAGTAACTTGACCGCTGGTGTTGGGATATAGCAATTGGCTGCGTAAGTCCCCTAGCAGCATATAAGGCCGTTGGGGCAAAAACAGCGTTTCCTCCGGTTTAGGACGGACAATGCAACCCGTACCCGCATTCCACAATCCTGCGATCGCTCGCATTAACGAACTCTTGCCAGCGCCAGAAGGTCCAACAATCAAGACGCTTTCACCCTGCCCCACCTTGAAAGATAAATCTCTAACTAAGATTCGCTCATAGTTAGGCGTCTCTAAGGTAACCTGTTGGAGGGCTAGATAGTCCTGTTCCACAACATCAATCGTTGCCATGCCCGCTCGAGGTGCTGCCATTTGCTCGGACAGAACCCGATCAAAGGTTCCTAAACGATTAATCTGAGTGGTAAAGTTAGTTAGCATATCAAAATTCTCGGCAATAAAGCCCAGGGCACTTAAAATAGACACAAACGCTCCAGAAGCTTGCGTTACCTGCCCAAAATCTATCTGGCCCGCAAAGTATCGAGGAGCTAAAAAAACTATAGGTAAATTTGTAAATATCATCTGGCTTCCTTGGGTAAAGAAACCAAGGTTACGCTGCAAGACAATCAGGTTATTAAAATTATTCAAAACTTCATTAAATCGCTGTGATACTGCACTAAATTCACGCTCTTCACCTCGGTAAAATGCAATGGATTCACTATTGTCTCGAAGATGAACCAAACTATAGCGAAAATTTGCTTCTCGTTGTAACTGATTAAACTTTAATCTACTTAACCTCTTACCTATAAAGATAGTGAAAACAGTTCTAAAAGCAGCCAGTATCAATACAACTAAAGTCAGTGCCTTGTCAATTGTAAAGAGAACGCCGAGAAAAGAAATTATTGTGACAATTTGGTTGAATAATAATCCCCAAATATCAATATTTTGCTTAACAAACAAATTAACGTCTTCAGCTAAACGCTGATCGGGATTATCAACCTTATCATTGAACTTAATTTTGTAGAAACCTTGATTGCTAAAATATTTCTTCAGTAAGTGATTCGTTAGCCACTTTCGCCAGTAGAGTTGCAGTACATTTTGCGAATAGAAGAAGGAAACCATAATGGGCGTGAATATGGCAAACACACCCAATAGCATCAGCCACATCTTATAGAAGTCTGAAACATTCTTTCCCGTGACTGCATTCATCAAGTCCCGCATAATATAGCTCAGGACTATGCTTACACCATTGAAACCTAGCATTAATAACATTACGAGGGCGAACAACCCCCTAGCTCCCCATTTTTCTCTGGAAAAGAAGTAGGGGTTGGCGATCGACCAAAACTGCTTTACCGACTGCTTCAATTGATTCATCTTTTCTTATGGGTAGGAAAAATTGTGCTTTGGTGGAAACTAGCTGTAGCGGATGGGGCAATTCTCATCGTTCTTGTCCATCAGCGATACCTGGTATGGGTAATGCTCCCGTGGTACTTCCCTAATGATCCTCGGATCGCTTCAGGATTTATATCTTAAGATAGATGACAAAGCTTAAACATCAGTAATTTTACTGATTTTAAATCAGTAAAATGGATTATCCCCGCCTAAACACACAGCGGGATTTTTTCGACGGGCTGCTAAATTCTGACGAAGGGATATTGCCGCCGGGACGGAATTTGACGAATGTCCTTGTGGTTTACGATCGCGAATATCCAGCGCCGACTCAGTTAAAGCAGTCCTGGGAACGCTTTCAACAGGGATTTCGACCAAGGCCGGACAAATCAGTGTTTTTTGATTGATCTAGCAGAAGGAAGTTCGGCAACGCGCAGTAAATCGGGATCTAACGGATGGAAGAAAGAACGAAAAAGGAAGAAGGAATCGAGGGAGCATCCCAATTTTTGGTAGTGCTCCCAAGGGAAGGATTAGAGAATTAGAGACAATGCTATAACCAGTGGTTGGGATACGTCCTTTCTGCCGCTAAATTATTAAAGATGACGGCGCACAAGACCAAGATTATTGATCCCTCAAAAGCAGGTGTTAGCAAAAATTTCCAGTCTGGTTGGGTCATCATGACGACTAAGGCAACTGCTCCCGAAGGCGGATGTAGAGTTCTGGTAATCTGCATAATTCCGATCGCAGTAGAAACAGCCATTCCCATCGCCCAGGGAGAAGAACCGAGAAAATGCAGAATCATTAAACTGGTGAGAGCAGCTAAGAAATTGCCCCCAATGACATTCCGGGGTTGAGCCAAGGGGCTGTCAGGGACACCAAAGATCAGAACGCTTGTAGCGCCAAACGGAGCCATTAGTAAAGGAGAATTAGTTTTTACGGCAAGATAGGACGTTGCAGTAATTGCCAAAAAACTGCCAATCCAACTCCAAAAAATATGCCGAGGATGAGGTCGGTCTATTGGGCAGCTCAATGGACACGATCGCCATCTCCCAAAGGTTTTAAACCAATAACTTTCCCATTTCTGTCGAATTTTTTTACGGTCAATCATAAATCAGGTTACTTGATAACCAGGTTTCTTAAATTGTCGGAACTAGCCTCCGCTAAAGTTAAGATATCATAACAATTTGTCAAAAAGTAGCTAAAGGCACAGATTTTTTACTTCTATGCCACTCAAGCTGCTGCTAAGCACTCGGTTGGAACTCACATCGGGTACCATTCTCAAGAACAGGCTTTCCGGCCTGTTCCACAAAGAGTAGATTTTCCTCTTGTGGAACGGGCCCCAGAGCCCGTTCATCAAAGGCTTATTGACAATGGTGCAACATCTCAGTTGGAACTGACTAGCGAGTTTGGTCGGTTTGGCAACAGACGTTATCGGCAGTCGCAAAACTTCACCGTTAGCCGTCAGAGTTATTGATGAGGGTAAAGCGAGAGGTTATTTGTAAGGTGCGAGGCCCAGTAAGCGTAAGCTGGATTGGAGTCAATATTGGTTTTCTTTGACTTGCGGGCCGAGATTGGTTAAAGGGGGGAAAGTTTGGCTGTCTCCTTTATCGGAAGGTTTTAAAGATTCTCATGTTTTGGGCGTGGGTTCGAGAACGGCGATCGGCTTTCCGACTTCGAGAGAGAAGTTATTTTTGATAATTTTTTTTTATAGTTTGTCTTTGGAAGCAGAAGCTAAGGTTATGCAAGCGATGCGTCCCGCCCTCGCCCGTGCTACGGCTGTTTTGAAGCGATGAATTTGGACGGTGGTGCTTCCGTGGGTTTGGCTCATCAAGGGCAGATTTTATTGCCGCCGGGACGGAATTTGACGAATGTCCTGGTGGTTTACGATCGCGACTATCCAGATCCTGCTCAATTAAAACAGTCTTGGGAACGCTTTCAAAAGGGTTCTCGACCAGCACCGGACAAACCAGTGTTTTTTGATTGAATCGGCAATTACTATAATATGAAGTAAGCTTTTGCAGGCAAAGATTATGACAGCAACAAAAGAAAGAACTTGGACAGTCGAAGAATATCACCGCATGATTGAAGCTGGCATTCTCACTGAAGGTGATAAGATTGAATTGCTAGATGGGAGAATTGTGGAAATGAGCGCACAAACTCCACCCCATGCTGCTACAACCCAACGCAGCGATCGATATCTACAACACCTGCTAAGAGATTTAGCATTAATTCGCGTGCAGTTGCCAATTACTTTAGCAACTTCGGAACCGGAACCAGATATAGCTATTGTTTGTATCGATCCGGGAGATTATCGCGACCATCACCCAAATCCTAGCGAAATCTTGCTGTTAATTGAAGTTTCCTACTCGACCTTACAAATTGACCGCCGGGAAAAAGCCCCGATTTATGCGAGAGCAAATATCCCTGAATATTGGATTTTAGATGTAGCTGCGCGCGAGGCATATATTTACCGGAATCCTGCACCGGGAGGCTATCAATCTGAGATAGTTGTTGCAGATAATGCTGCGATTAGAATGCTAGCTTTTCCTGAGATTGAAATTAGTTTTTCCGAACTATTTTTGCCTGTTTAGTTGGTGTTTTACAGCAACCAAATATGAACAACGAATTTACTTCGAGCAAATCTCAAACTGACTGGCAACGCCTCGATGCCATAAGCGATCGAGATATTGATTTATCTGATTGCCCTGAAATTACGCCTAAAATGTTGGCGCTTAGCAGTAGTTCGGCGAGGTTTGCCCAACCCTCAGACTAAAGCTCAACTCACCTTACGCATAGACAGTGATGTTTTGGAGTGGTTTAAACCTCAAGGTCGTGGTAAGATAGAAAAATGAATTCAATGGCGTTTTATGTCAAATCTTGAATTATTAGACCAACTTCGGCAGTTATCCCCTGCCGAGAAGTTTCAAATGATGCAATTTTTAATGGCTGAATTGGCGAAAGAAGAAATGTTAAAGCCATTGGATAATGGCGCGGCTTATCGTGTTTGGTCGCCTTATGATTATGGTGATGCTGCTCAGAAATTAATGAGCTTATTAGAACAAGAATAAACGAAAGAAGAAAATGTGAAATGCTCTTAGCTGTTTCACCAGAAAGCTATAATTTAGGAAAATATTTGTAATGTTAGAATTTTCTTTAGAAAATCTTTCCGAAAAAATACATTACGGCAAGACAAAAGATTATTTTCAAGAAGTTCTATCTTCGTACCACAATGGCAACTATCGTTCCGCAGTGGTAATGCTTTGGTCTGTCGCTGTTTGTGACATAGTGTATAAACTTGAATATCTTGTTGATTTATATGAAGATTCAGGTGCACAAACAATTCTTGATGGCATTACAAAATCACAAAAGGATAATCCCAAATCACCCTCTTGGGAATTTGAACTGATTGAGCATACCCATAAACATACAAAGCTATTGGATCACTCAGAATATGCAAATCTGGTATATCTTCAACAGCAACGCCATCTATCCGCTCACCCTATATTAGACTCAGATAGACAATTACATACACCTAACAAAGAAACTGTGAGGGCGCTGATTAGAAATACTCTGGAAGATTTGCTTATAAAGCCACCTTTCTACACTAAAAAAATAATTGACGAACTTTTAGTGAATATTGCGGAAACAGCGCCACAACTTAATACTAGACAAAAAGTAAAAAGATATGTAGAAAGTCGATATTTAAGTAGACTTAAACCTGAAGTTGAACTTTCTATTTATAGAAGTTTGTGGAAGTTGGTATTTAAGCTGGAAAACGAAGCTTGCATAAAAAACAGAGATATCAATTTGCGAACACTTGAGGTAATCGGAAATCGGAAGCGCGAAAGTATTCTCAACCAAATAAAAGGAGAGAAAGACTATTATAGTGATGTTTCATCGAGTCCGCTCACTTTGGAGCGTTTAGTAATTTATTTGTCAAAAAATCCTCAATTTTATGATCTTCTTAATGAAGATGCGAAACTTAAAATACAGCATAATGTTGAAACTACTCAGACAAGCAAAATCTGTGGATGGTTTGTGAAGGAGAATTTAAAGGGACACTATAAAGACATCTTATCTTTAATAGAAAACGATATTAAATTCAATTTTGAGGAGGTAGAATTAAAATTTTTGCTTGAGATAGCTGATACAGAAGAGTGGCAAAATTTATTTTGTCGCATACTATCTAGTTATTACTGTGCTAGCAGATGGTATCATGAGGCAGACTCTCGATTTCAGCAAGCCATATCTCCTTACCTTAAAGTCTTTGATAAAGAGGCAATAGTGTTTTTGATTGAGCAAATTGAACAAAATAATCAGGTATATGGGCGCCGAAAAGCAAAAGAAGAACACAAAGAAATCAAGAAAAAGCTTTTTCAATTACACGGACAGGAATTCGACTTGAACCCTTACCCATATTTCAAGGAAACTGTGATGGAAGATGAAGGCTAAGTCAGCTAACTAATCAAAAAACCTCCTCATCCGCCTTCGACGCATAAACCCACGATCCAATCAGCCCGCATAACCCCCTACTCAAGAGTTTGTGGATAAGTCCTGCATTCGCTACGGAGAGTTTTGCCACTCGGCGGTAAGCTTGCGGAAATTGTATTTAGATGCACCGGGGTGACAAGTAACGCAACTGCTGATATTTGCGGGTTGTGACATTTTGACTTTGGGGTGCAGTGCTTTGAAATAGCGAGAACTGGCGACTCGATAGGCGAGTTCTTCGTCTTTGGCTTGGGGACGGGAAAAAGTTTGCAGGTAGTTCCAGACTAGCAGGCGGGGCGGGTCTACTAGCAGTTTGATGGTTTGTCCGTAGTGTTGGGGATCTTGCAGCAACCGACGCCAGGTTTCTGTAGGTAATACTTGCGGCGGTAAAGCGATGTGACAGGTGGCGCAGTTTTCTAGATACAGTTGCTGTCCGAGTTGGTAGCGTTCGGGGATGCGATCGACCGTACCAGTATCCTCGATCGAAGACACCTGAGCAAGTCGCGCCGGAGTGCGAGAGTAGGCAGTCTGAGCAGCAACCCATCCGCCGCAGGTACAGCAGATAATTATCAACAATAGCAACGTTGAGTAAAGCCCCCGCAAGCCTACTCTGCGACGTTTGCGGGGTTTTTCCTGTTTCATAATTCTGAATTTATTTTTGGTTAAATTACTGGTATGCTCATGCCTTCGCGGGCTAAGCAGCTATTGGCGAAAACTGCCTGCACCTCTGCTTCTACGCCATCGAGAAAATTGTCGTCGTGACCCGGATCGTGGTGAAACATCACGATTTTTTTGACTCCAGCAGCTTTCGCTATTTCTACTCCTGCTTGCCAAGTCGAGTGTCCCCAGCCAACTTTCGGGGTTTTGAAGTCGTAATACTCTTGGTTGGTGTAGTTGGCGTCGTAAATCAGCACGTCGGCGTTGCGAGCGAGGTGTAACACGTTGTCGTCCAGGCGATCGGGAAAATGTTCTGTATCGGTGCAGTAGACGGCTGTGTGTCCCTCCCAGGTGACTCGATATCCGATCGCGGTGTTGGGATGGTTGAGCAGTGCCGTTTCTATTTTCACATCGTCGAGTTCGAGAATATCCCCAGGCGTCAAATCGTTGAATTTGAGGTCGGACTGCATGACTTGGATGGGGACGGGAAAATTGGGGTGCACCATTTGGTCGGCAAGACGGTGTTTGATTGTAGTGCCGTTGGGGGCGATCGCACCGTAAATGTGAAAGCAGTTCCCTGGGATAAAGGCGGGAGTAAAGAACGGAAACCCTTGAATGTGATCCCAGTGAGTGTGGCTGAAAAACATATGGGCTTCCACCGGCATTTGCCGCAGCAGGTTGAGCCCTAGAACTCGCAGACCGGTGCCGCCGTCAAAAATCAGGCGTTTTTTGCCCAAGCGCATTTCTACACAGGAGGTGTTCCCTCCGTAGCGAAGTGTTTTGGTGCCGGGGGTGGCGATGCTGCCCCGCACGCCCCAAAACTGAACGACAAACTCGGTCAAAGGACTATTTTCCATAGTGGCTTTGTGCTCGGAAGGCTGTGGATTGGCTAGAGAGGGTGCGGAATCTGGCATTTTTTTTAGTTTTGGTGGCAGGAACTTGGGAGTTGAAATCTTAGTTTTTACTTTTTAGTTTTTAGTCTTTAGCAATCTGTACTATAATAAAGCGCTTGATCGGGAAACCATTCGAGTGCCTAATACTTGGGCTGTTAGAATTCTCAACCTTACCGATTCGTGTAGGAGATGTCACGCTTGAGAGATTATTTTTTGCACCCTGCGGGCTGCCCGGCGTGTTCTGTGTTCTGAGATTAAGATAGCGCCGAACCAGAGTTGTTAGGGTTAAATTTCCTCAAATGTAGAACGCATTCCCCACGGGTATAATTTGCGCTTCATCTTACTCTATGAGTAGTATTTTTTTCAAGATTGGGGCCGGGGCGCGGTTTTGAGGAATGCCGTTCCGGTGAGTCGGCATTCACGACTGATTTGAAATTGTAGCCACCTGTGCCTCGACTGCATCGCCGGACGTGCAGCATCGCCTTAAGTTCGGTCTCCTGAGTTTTTAGTCGGGTTGCAGTCGAGGAGTGCGGGCTAGGGGCTTATTTGCGATCGGCTGCGATGCACTTTTCCACTAAGGGCATGACTTGATCGACATCTTGCCAACCCAGAATTTCGGTGACTTTTTTCTCCAAATTTTTGTAGGTTCTAAAAAATTCGGCTATTTCGTCTAAGCGGTGGGGTGCTACGTCTTTGAGGGACTTATAGTGAGCATAGCGGGGGTCTTTGTCGGGAACGCACAAAAGTTTTTCGTCCCTGTCGCCTCCATCGATCATTTCCAGCATTCCGATCGGACGGGCTGCGATTATGCACCCTGGAAATGTGGGCTCATCCATCATGACCATGCCGTCGAGGGGGTCGCCATCATCGGCTAAGGTATTGGGTATGAAGCCGTAGTCGCACGGATATTGGACTGAGGAAGAAAGCACCCGATCGAGAGCAAAGGCTTGTAAGTCTTTATCAAATTCGTACTTGTTTTTGCTACCGGCGGTAATTTCGATGAGGACGTTGAGCAGTCCTGGTTTCGGCTGTGCCGGAATTAGCGATAAGTCCACAACAATATCTCCAAGTTAACAGATGATTGGGATGAGTGCTACTTGCCAAATCCCTTTGATAGCATTTTACGGGCGATCGGGCTCGATGCTCCATGAGATTGACCGAAAGCGGGGGAGTGTGTCGCCGGCTGGGGGAATACACGCTTTCGGGCGAGACGCCCATCCCACACAAGAGAGAGGGGACGGGCGGGACGCCCATCCCACAGTTTGAGAGGGGAATGCTTTGTTTGCGCGAGGGAGATATTTTCAGAACCATATATTCTTTTTACTCTGTCCAAGTTCTTTTAATTTTTACTCCCAACCACTGGCTTAGTTCTGTCGCTAACCACTTGATTTCTGCTTCGCTTAGTCCCTGGTTTGCTCCTAGTTGATATTTTTGGTTGCCGGCACGAATAATCACGTTAAAAACCTTGTTTCCAGTTTCTTCAATTTCCAAATATAAAATGTCCGGTCTGGGGGATGGCTTGGAATTATTCCATCTCAACCCCAAGAGATGGCTGGTATAGGATATTTTCTGGCGATCGATTCTGAAACGCCATTTCCGAAATAGCGCCAATATAAATATTACTACTACTGGAGATGATAAAGTCACTAATATGTATAATATAATTACAAACAAATAATTTATATGTGAACTAGCGAATTGCCAAAATTCACTAGAATAAAGCAACATTAAGTAAATATAATTCAGGGGAACTGCTGCCGAAAGCAGCGCCATTAAATTAAAACTCAGTCCCTGTGGCGGAATTACAATTTCTATAAACTCCGAACTTTTGGCCAATTTAATATCGCTGCCAGGTGGCTGCAATGTCACAGGACTTTTTTCGATATTGCGGGGATTTGTGAGCGCTCGCCATGCTTCCCCAGCCGAAGATAACCGTTTGTTCAAACTCGGTTCTGTCATCCACTCCAGCCAATCAATTAAACTAGGATTGAGGTGCGCGACTCGATCGGCAAATTGAATTCTCAAATCCTGCTGTGGCAGTTCCGTAGGATGCAAACCCGTTACTAAATAAATTAAAGTTGCACCTAAACCGTAAAGGTCAGAAGCCGGAACCGAGCGCCCGCCAAATTGTTCTGGTGCCATATATCCGTAAGTTCCCACTACTGTAATTGTGCCGCCCAATTTTGCCGCTTGGTTCTGCACCGAACCAAAATCAACTAAATAAACTTTTCCCACCGAGTGACCGGATCTGCTGTGCAGTAAAATATTACTGGGTTTAATATCGCGGTGAATGACAGGCGGCTTTTGCTCGTGCAAATAAATCAAAATTTCTAACAGCGATTTAGCTAATTCTTTCACCTCGCTTTCGCTAAAAGTACGCCCAGATCGCAAATGCTCTTCCCAAGTTTTCCCCTCTACATAAGTCTGTACCAAGGCAAATCCTTTGCTGTCAGGTTCGTCAATTTCTAGATAGTCGAGGTAACGAGGAATTGCTGGGTGATCGAGTGCTTTTAAAGTTTCCGCTTCCCGTTCAAATAGCTTGAGGTCTTGCCATTCAAAATCGCTGCCGAGGAATAGCTGTTTGATGACAACTAATTTTTGAGTTTGCAAATCACGAGCCAGCAGCGTTTGGCGACCAGTTTGTTTTCCCAGTTGTCGCTGCACTTCGTAGCGTTCTGCTAATATTTTGCTGGTCATGTTTTTTACCTTAATTTTAACTTGAGGGGAGCGTCGGGGTTCAGAAACCGGGTTTTTTAGCGAGTCTGGCGTTTGTAACGGAGTATTTTCGTAAAAACCAGGTTTCTAGGAGTCTGAGTTTGTCCAAAAGTGTAAATTGTAGATTACAGTCCACTTTCTTTTTGATACCACCGGGCAATAGACTTGGTACTTGCCCCCATTGACAGTCCTGCAATTAGCGACGGTGCAATCACCACGAAAATATAATTGGAATCCAATACAGGACTAAAATTCATCATTTGAAAGAAGACGATGCTTGTCAAGGTGGAGATTCCAATACTAATTGCAGTTAAAACCTGTCGATGAGATTTGGGATTAGTTAGGGGGAAAAAACTTGATATAGTCACAATTCCGACGATTATTCCGTTCTCCACACCCAGCAGCAAGCCGAGAACAATACCCAGGATTCCTCCGATAATTGTCCCCAATATCCCCATTAGAAAGGTGCTGTAAATTGCTGCACAAGCTCCTACAGCTATAGCTCCTGTCAAGGTGCTGTAGCCGATCGCAGTTGCGAACACCCTGCCGCTACTCACAATTTTCCCCAGTCTCAATGTCTGGGAATATTTATTTATTTCCTGTGGTTTTTCTAGCACTTCTTTTGCTATTTGGGCTGAGGCGGGACGGCGCTCTAAACTGGGATGCGTCATCCACTTCAGCCAATTGGTAAAAGCGGGGCTTAGTTGGGTGAATTGCTCGAATTCGATCTGCAAATCTTTCTGCGGCAAGTCGGCAGGATGCTGCTTGGTAATTAAGGCGATTAATGTTGCTCCCAAGCTGTACAAATCGGAAGCTGGAACTGCTCTCCCGCCAAATTGTTCTGGCGGCATATAGCCATACGTGCCGACAACTGTGACAGTTTTTCCCTGTTGCGTGGCTAGGGTTTGAACCGCACCGAAATCGACTAGGTAGACTTCGCCGACGCTGTTACCCGATCGATTTTTGAGTAAAATATTGCTGGGTTTAATGTCGCGGTGAATCACCGGGGGCTGTCGCTGGTGCAGGTATGCGAGGATGTCTAATAATGCTGTGGCTAATTGTTTGACTTCGCTTTCGCTGAAGGTGCGGCCGTCTGAAAGATATTCTTGTAGGGATTTGGCTTCGATGTAACTCTGAACTAGGGCGAATCCTTTGCGGCTGGGGGTGTCGATTTCAAAGGAGTCTAGATATCGGGGAATTGCGACATGGGATAGGGATTTTAAGGTTTCGACTTCTCGCTCAAACAGTTTTAAGTCTTCCCAGTTAAAGTCGCTGCTGAATGAGAGGAGTTTGACTACTACTTGCTGTTGCGTTTTTAAGTCGCGGGCAAGTAAAGTTTGCCGTCCTGCTTGCTTGCCGAGCCGCCGATCGCACTGATAGCGATCGGCTAATATTTCTTTTGACAAATCGCCGATGTTTTGTCCGCTCATGTTCTCTTGCCCTAGAACCGATTAAACCTAGTGTAGTTGACAAAAGTGCAATAATCGGAAATGTTCGGGCTACAGCAAAAAAAATTCTGTCAAAGAGCAACTGCCTTTAAGAGCCAGCGATCGCGCACTGCGGAAGATGCCCCTGAGTTAAGCTTGAATTTAATTTTGGATTTGCTTGTAAATTGACTGCACTACGTCGAGCAGGCTCAAGACTTGCTGCCATTCGGGGGCATCGGGGTTGTAGCTTTTGGCGCGCTGAGCTTTCAAACTGTGGTGCAAGAGGGAAAGCAGCGCCTCTGGAGACTCTAAAGAATTGTCATCTTCATCTGCTGGGGTTTGGGCTGCATTTTCTTCGATATCTTCTTTAATTTTTTGTGCTCTATCGGCGAGGGCTAAAGATCGGCCTGCCAGGTTTTCCGGCATTTTGGGCTGTTCGGACAAAGACGCGCTGGTTAGTTCTACCAATAGTTGACAGACTCGATCGACCCATTCGTGATCGTTTACTGAAAAGGAACCAGATTTGAACACTTGCCCGTCAGGTCTTTGCTGAATGCTTTGTACCTTCTGGATCAGAGGGATAGCCTTAACAGTGATATTTTCCGGGATTCTGGGGATATCTGACAGGGAGCTCCGAGCAATCTCCAGCAATAGTTGGTAAACCTGATCTACCCACTCAACATCTCCCGATTGCGAATTCCAATTATTCATAACTGACGCTAGTGGTTTTCTATATGTAAGACTAGAACATTGACTATCTGCGAACGAAGCTCTTTTTACGAGCTGCTAACGCTATTAAGACTTACGCAGGCGGGGTGAGAAACCCGGTTTTTGAGCGGATGTTTCGTCACCTTTCTCCAAGATTTTTCTCAGAAACCGGGTAACGCTGCCGCCAGTCATAACTATTTTTAAGCGCTTCAAATAATAGAAGTGCTAAGTTTGTTGCGGTAGGTAGTGCGATCGAAACACCTAGGGCGAAACCCCCGGCATCTCGCTTGCAAATTCAAATCCGGTTATTTGACATACTCACGCCCGTTCTCTTCAGCGGTGATTCTTGACAGTTCATCGGGTCTTGCTACCGGAGTAGTCTTACAGTCCCTCCCTGTCCGTTTAAAGTCTCCCAATGCCCTATGGCGACTTTTACTCTTGCCGGACGGGTTAGAGTCAACCATTGCCCTTCTAGCTGTCTTTAAGTTTGCTCTCATCGTAGCTGTTTCAACGTGTCTTGAGCCTAAAGATCCTTTGAGTATTCAGCATTTTAATACAAAGCCGTCCTAAAACGACAGGGTTTTAAACCCATCTTCCTGATAACCATAATACCTGTTGGAGCTTATTTACAATTACCTCAATAGGATATTCAGGTTAATTGGTGGTGGGATGGGAGGCGCACCCCCGATCGCGATCGCCCCCACCCGGAACCCTGACGCCACCGCCAGCATTTGCTGTGGGCTACTGCTATTTTTCTGTGAGATTCCACACACCATCCCAGTTGAGTACGTCTGAAAAACTATGCTGAAATAACATACAGCGATCGACGTGCAATTTAGCTGCCTTGTTTTTCGGGTCAACTTCCAGAACGGCGTTAAATTCGCGTTTGGCGTCTGTAAAAGCTTGCTTGGCTTTTGGTTCTAAGGCTTTCTTAAACTCGCTCAGCAGTTTTTTCACCCGATCGAGTCCCAGGTTTTCAAATTCCTCATCTAACATTTCTGCAACTGTCTCGCAGGCCCGACTTTTAATTTTCGCCTGCAATAGCTGCCTGATCTCTCCTGGTTTCAGCCGCTTGATTTGGGGATTTGATGGTTCTAAGATGTCTGCTTCCAACAGCTTTTTGACTTCGCCTTCTTGCAAGTATTTAATATCGTCTGCTGATAGGGGCTTGATTTTTGCTTGCAGCAGCACTTTGGCTTCGTCTTCCGAGAGGTTTTTGATTCCTTCCAATTTCAGCAGTTGGATTTCTGGCTGCAACAGTACGATGAGTTTGTCTGCTTCGGACAGGTTTTTCGGGTCGTACTCTGACAGCTTTTTCAGTTGATATAACAGGTTCCTGAGTTCGTGTTCCAACTGTTGCTCTAAATTGTAGGAGAGTTTCTTAATCTCTGCCTCCGGCATTTCGGCGACATCCTTTAAGATGTTTTTCACCTCACTTTCTGAAAGTCTTTGGCTAACGGGAGTTTTGTAATGTTCGCGCCCCTTCGTGTAATGTTCTATAATTTGTTGCTGTGTTTCGGTTAGTGACTTGCCCACTGGCGAGTATCCCTCGCGGATGCCGACGAGTTCGTAAACGATTACGGGTTCGCTTTTGCCTTTGACAGTAATAAAGTCGAGTTCTCGCACGTACAGCCGATCGGCATAATCTCTGTAAGTATTGTCGCTGATGATTAAGTCGGTGCCGTACTGCTTGCTAGCGCCTTCTAAGCGAGAGGCAAGGTTTACACCGTCTCCGATCGAAGTCAATTCCATGCGTTTGCTACTACCGATGTTGCCACTGACAACTTCGTCGGAATGCACGCCCATACCAATGCTGATCGGCAATTCCCCATTCGCCATACGCTCTTGATTGAACAGGGCCAGTTTTTCGCGCATTTTCACCGCCGTTTGCATGGCGCACCAAGCATGATCCTCTAGGGGCGCTGGAGAGCCAAAAACTGCCATCAGAGCGTCGCCGATGTATTTGTCGAGAGTCCCTCCGTACTCGAATACGACATCTACCATCACTTCAAAATATTTATTCAGCATCACTACCACTTCTTCGGCTTGCAATTTTTCCGTAAGTGTGGTATAGCTGCGAATGTCTGAGAACAGCACCGAAACGTTTTTGCGCTTACCGCCCAATCCAGTATCCCCTGAAGCTAACAAAGCTTCGGCTACTTCGGGAGTCATGTAACGGTACATCAAGTTTTTGATTTGCTTGGCGCTGCTAATATCTTCCATGACGACTAACGCGCCGTTTACCTTGTTGGGGTCGGTAGCGTCAGTCATTGAATTAATCGAGAGATTGATACTCTGCCCTTCTCCTTCCAAGGAGAGTAAAACTTGATCTGGGTAATACTGCTGGCGGTCGTTATCGTCTTCGGGAGACAAAGACGCATCAAACCATTTGGCAAAATCGCCTTTTTCTAACTTAATTAACTCGCGCAAAGATTGACCTTCGGCTAATTCGGCATCGCTGACACCCAGCAAATTTTTGGCACTGGGATTGGTCGCTACTATATTGCCTTTTTTATCTGTAGAAATCACGCCGTTAGTCAAGGCGTGCAGCATATCTTTTTGTCTTTGTTCTTGCTGTTTGACTTCTGCAAACAGTTTGGCGTTTTGCAGCGCCACTCCGGCTTGGATGTTAAACGACTTCATAAATTCCATGTCGTTGCGATTGAAACTCGCTTTCCACTGTTCGGGGGCGTGAGGCCAATCTTCCGGGTTGTAGGGGGGGTATTCTTCTTGTGGTCGTTTTTTATTAACTAATTGGGTGACGCCAATCAATTTTTTGTCTGAGTTAAACACTGGCATACAAAGCATACTGCAAGTGCGGTAGCCAGTTTGTTTGTCTATTTTTTTTGCATTTTCTGCGCGGGGGTCGTCGTATACGTCAAAGGGAATCAACAGCGGTTCGCCGGATTGGGCGACGATGCCTGCAAAACCGGCTGTTCTGGGCATGCGAATTTCTTGAAGTTGACCTGTTGTGATCAGGATTTTCGTCCAGAGTTCGTCTTTATCTTCATCGATTAGCCACAGGGTGCTGCGATCGGCGTTCATGAGTTCTTGGGCCTGATCCATCACCCTTTTGAGGGTATCTTCTAAGTCTAAACTGCTCTGAGAAAGAGCGTTGACGGCATTCATTAGCGCCGTGGCTGCCCGCTGTCTCTGAGTTGCTGCCAAGAAAGATTTGGACGATTCGAGAATTAAGCGTATCGAGGGAGCAAATTCTTTAAAAACTCGTTCGTCTTCTTCCGTGAATCCACTCTTGTCGATTTGTTCGTGAATAGTAGTGTGATTGTGGTGATCCGGTTTAAGTTTATTAATCAGTTGAACAACTGCTACTAACTCGTTTGTTTCTTCCTTTACCAGGGGCATTGCCAGCATTGTATAAGTGCGGTATCCCGTTTTTTCCTCAATTTTTTTGGCGTTAGCCGATCGCGGGTCCTTGTAAAAATCGTAAGGGATGTTAACCACTTTTTTCTCGGTGGCTACTTCTCCTGCAATACCCATGTGGGCAGGAACTCTGATTTCTAGATTTTTGCCATTTTCGTCTTTAGCGACGATCGCCCAGAGTTCATTCTTTTCGTCGTCTAATAAAAATATCGTGGTGCGATCGGCATTGAGCAATTCCCCTGTTTTGAGGGTAATCGACTGCAACATATCGTTGAGGATAGCGTCAAATCCCTCACTCCCAAGGATGTTATCGAGCATTCCGAGGGTGTCATTAACAACCTTAAGTTTTTCTTCTACTTCCTTAACTACTACTGTGAAACTTTGCTGGTTTAACGGGGCCAGAATGCTGGAAAAGTTTCCGTCGTAGGGGATAATTGCAATGCTGCTAGAGGGAGGGGGAGGGGGAGGGGGAGAGTAGCGTTCCTGATGATGATTTTCACCGCCGACAACAGCGACATCAATCACGTTGTCTAGAGAAGAGTAATTGGTGGAAGATGCAGATTTCATAGACCTTTACAGAATCTTAAGCGTAAGGGTTAGTCTCTAAGCTAGGAGAGCGGGCAAGTTCATTAGTGAGTCACCTGTCGCACAAAACTCAATTATGTGTGAAAGTATTTCCCAGTTTACAGAACTCCGGCCACAGGGCAAGGCCAATTCAGTTGGGATTGCTGGTGAACTGCTGGTGCGACGGTAAGGCTGCTGTGTCATTGCTGCACTCTTTTGAAAGAATGCGAATCCTGTTTAAATGGTTTATTAACTGATTTTGACATTGTGCGTGCCTGGTTTAAGTAAGTTCTACCTATCTTTGAGCCGATCGCCCACCGTAACATGAATGCGTACTGGCGGGAGGACTGATGAAAGAGGGGTGGCCTGGTGGGACTAGCCGCAATTGTGACACTACCTGTTGCTAGTGATGTGTGCCCTTCTCTACACAATTGTGGTTTTTAACTAGAATTTCTCTCTATTTTGCTGTTCTTAGCTTTCAGCCCACTAAATTCACGGGGTTTTCAGCTTTTTTTTGTAAAATTTGCGGTTGACATTTTTAGTGTAACCTCCGACTCGGAAAAAACTCCGCCTTTTGGCCCCCCGATCGGCTCAAGTGTGTCGTCAGGGTTTTGCCAACTCAGTTTGGCGCAATCCAGCGGCTTCGACAAGCAGGGATTCCGCGAAGGCGATAGCTTCTGTTGCTGAGCGGCCACTGGCGAGTTGGGCGAGTTCTTCCCGCCGCTGGTCACTGTTGAGAGCGGCAACTCTGACTACTGTACGTTCGACTGGTTCGGAGTCGGCTGCAGGTTCGCCGATACTTGGTTCTGCTTCGATCGTCTGTTTGTTGACGCGAAAATGAAAATCAGCCATCGCGGCGATCAGCGGCTGGTGGGTGACGCAGAGAACTTGGTGTTTGTCGGAAAGTTGGTAAAGTTTTTTGGCGATCGCCCCGGCGACTCTCCCGGAGACTCCGGCGTCGATTTCGTCAAAAATCAACGTACCGGCACTTTCTATTTGGGAAAAACAGGCTTTGATGGCCAGCAGAAAGCGGCTCATTTCTCCCCCGGAGGCGATCGCCCCCAGAGGTTGCAAAGGTTCGCCCGGGTTGGGGCTGAAACAAAAGGCGATTTGGTCGGCACCGGTAGCGGTTGGGGTACAAGGCGATATCTCGACTTGAAATTGCACTTTTTCCATTGCTAAGGGCTTAAGTTCTCCTACGAGGTGCGTTTCTAGTTTGAGGGCGGCTTCGCGTCGCAGGGTGGTGAGGTGGCTGCAAGCGTCTTTTAATTGCTCTAAAGCAGTCTGATATGCGAGTTCTAAGGCTTCCATTGACTCGCCTCCTTCTAAAAGTTCATTTAGTTCGTTTTGAATGCTTTGGTAGTAGGCGATCGCTTCTTTGAGCGGCCCGTATTTGCGACAAATTTGTTTGAGTTCGCGAATCCGATCTTCTACTTCTTCGAGTCTTTCGGGATCTGCTTCTAATTGTTCGCCGTAGCTGCTAATTTGCCGGCTGGCTTCTGTGGCTTGGGCTAAAGCATCGCTGACCATTTCTAGGATTGGTTGCAACTGCACATCGTAAACTGCCATGTCGCTTAAAATTACTTCGGCTTTGCTCAACAAGTCGGCGGCTGATGCGCTGTCGCCCTCGTTTTGGTAAAGGGCTTGGTGGACTTGGTAACTCTGCTGCTGCAATTCGACGACGTGGCCTAGCCGGATTGATTCGTGTTCTAGCTGTTCGAGTTCGTCGGCGTCTTCGATGTGGGCTTCGCCGAGTTCTCGGACTTGGTATTCTAACAAATCAAGTCTTTGCAGTCGCTGCTGTTCCGACTGACGCCTGCGTTTGAGGGCGGTTTTGGCGCTGTTGGCTCCCAGCCACGCGGAGGTGATGATCGATCGCGCTTCAGTGAGCTTTTTGCCGCCGTATAAATCGAGCCATTCTCGCTGGAGATTTTCTTGTCCGAGGTGGACGGTTTGGCCTTGGGCGGTAATTTCGACGAGCCGATCGCGCAGTTGATCCATTAACTGGCGGTTGACGAAAATTCCGTTCAAGCGCGATCGGCTACGCAGAGCACCGCTCGATGCGTTAATTTCCCGGCTGCAAACGACTAAATTTCCGTCTATGGGTTCGATTTCTTGCTCGCCCAGCCACAAAGCTGCGGCTTTGTCCAATTCAAAGGTAGCTTCCAATATTGCCCGCGCTGCTCCGGTGCGAATTGATCGGCGATCGACTTTCCCGCCCAACACTGCATCGATCGCATCTAGGATAATCGATTTACCAGCGCCGGTTTCCCCTGTAAATACGTTCAAACTCGGGCCAAATTCTAGATCCAGGCAGTCAATTAAGGCAAAGTTTTCTATTCTGAGGGATATTAACATGAGGAATGGGGAATTGGGAATTGGGAATTGGGAATTGGGAATTGGGAATTGGGCATTGTGCCTAAAAGCATCGGACAATTTTAGATTGTAGATTGTATATTTTAGATTGAGTGGTAATCTTAATCTAAAATCCCCTATGGGAAATCCCCCATCGGATGGGGTCTAAAAGCATCGACCAAACAGGGAATTCGCTATTGGCTCCTCCACTATCGGGCGCGTCGAATTTTCCGAGTCCTATTTTCATTTTTAACTAGAATACTTTTGATTTTGCCATTATTGATCGAGTCTCAACCTCTATGCAAAATAAATTTCTGCTTCCCGTTGCTCTATTAAGCGTTGTCCTGATTGGAGTTTTTGGCTGGGAGGTGTACAAAGACAAGCAGCGAGTCCATGAATTAACCCTACTGACGGGAAGCAAGACAGGCTATTATTATCCTTTCGGACAAGCAATTGCTGAGGTAGTTATGCAACAAAATCCGCGCCTGCGGATTAAAGTTGTTGAGACTCAAGGCGGTGACGAAAATATGCGCCGGCTTCAGGCAAATGAGGCTCAGTTAGCTATTGCCCTGAACACTACGGGGGCAGTGCCCCAAGCGCGGGTAATTGCTTCTTTGTTTAAGGAAGTTTTTCATTTAATTGTTTCGGAACAGTCTGGGATTGAAAGCGTTTCTGATTTAAAAGGAAAACATATTGCGCTGAGGGAGCAAGGCAGCACTTCTTACAGTTCTTTTTGGTTGGTCAGCAAACATTACGGTTTGAAACAAAGCGATTTTCAGTTTACTACTGGCTCTTGGGCTGAGACTAATAACTTGTTTGCTAGCGGCGAGGTTGATGCTATCTTTCGGGTGCAACCTCTGGGGAGCGATTTGGTGAGCGATTTGCTGCAAAATACGCGGAGCAAATTGGTGCCCATCGACCAAGCGGCGGCGATGAAAATTAAGTGGCCGTATCTGGAAGCTCACTTGATTCCTAAGGGTACTTACAAGGCGGCTCCCGCAGTACCAGATGTGGATTTGCCTAGCGTTGAGGTGCAGGCTACTCTGTTGGTTCGCGAGGATGTCGATCCGGTAATAGTTAAGGAAATTACGCGGATTTTGTTCGAGTACCGCCGCAATTTGGTAGCTACTAATTCTTTGGCGGCCATGATTAGTCAGCCGTCGGAAAGCGGCGGTTTGGCTTTGCCCGTACATGAGGGCGCTCAGGCTTATTACGATCGCGAAAAGCCGGATTTTTTTGCAGCAAATTCCGATGTTATCGGCTTGTCTTTTTCGTTTGTTACTCTTTTTGTTTCTTGGCTTTGGCAGTTGCGAGCGCGCTTTTTGCTGAAACAAAAAAATCGAGCTGACAAGTTTAATTTGATTATTCTAAATTTGATTCAAAGAAGCCGCCAAGCCGGAACTTTTGAGGAAATAGATCGGTTGCAAGAAGAGTTATTTGAGATTTTTAAGCAAGTTATGGCGGATTTGGATGAAGATAGAATTGATGCGGATTCTTTTCATTCTTTTACTTTTACTTGGGAAACCGCTCTAAAAATTGCGAGCGATCGAGAAAAAGTATTGCGTAATTCCTCGCTGGTTTCCCATGATTTAAAAGCTGATTTTACGGATGTCAAAAAGATGGAAAACTAATTTATATTAGCAGTCATTAGTTATTGGTTATTAGTTCATTCCTGGATGCAAAAAGTGGTTTCACCTACCGATAGCGGTAAGGTGCGCCGTGCCCACCCTACTTAATTTATAAGAAGAGTTATCAGCCATTAGTTATTAGTTATTTAGGAGTGGCTCCAATAATGAATGACCAATAACCAATGCCCATGCCCCATGCCCCATACCCCATGCCTCATGCCCCATTTTTTATTCAATAAAACCCAAGTGTTTTCTAGCAGCAAGAGTTACCATTCTCCCGCGATTTGTCCGCTGCAAAAATCCGATTTGCATTAAGTACGGTTCGTATACATCCTCAATGGTTTGAGTATCTTCTCCTGTAGAAGCTGCGAGGGTTTCTAAGCCCACTGGGCCGCCGTTAAAGTTCTCAATCATTGCTGTCAAAATCCGCCGATCAGTCCAATCTAAACCTAGCGGATCGACGTTGAATAATTCCAGGGCGAGTGAGGCAACTTCGGCATCAATTGGCTTTAAATTTTTGACTTCGCTGTAGTCTCTAACTCGTCGCAGCAAGCGGTTAGCGATCCGGGGGGTTCCGCGAGCTCGGCGGGCAATTTCTGTGGCTCCTTCTGGGGTGATTTGAGTGTCGAGAACTTGGGCGGTTCTTTGGACAATTAGACTAAGTTCGTCTATTTCGTAGTAGCGCAATCTTTGGATCAAGCCGAAGCGATCGCGCAATGGAGATGTCAGCGACCCGACTTTTGTGGTTGCTCCTACTAAGGTAAATGGTTTGAGGGGAATGCTGCGGATTTTGGCGCTTTTGCCTTGCCCGATCGTAATATCTAACCGACAGTCTTCCATCGCCGGATAGAGGATTTCTTCTGTAACTTTAGATAAGCGGTGAATTTCGTCGATAAACAGCACGTCGCCTGCTTTGAGGTTGATCAGCAATCCGACAATATCTCGCGGTTTTTCTAAGGCTGGGGCGGTGGTGATTTTGCATTCAACTTCCATTTCTGCTGCTAGAATTAGCGACATTGTGGTTTTTCCCAACCCTGGAGGCCCGTAGAGTAACAGGTGATCCATAGGTTCGCCGCGAGATTTGGCTGCTGCAATTGCGATCGCCAAAACTTCTCTTAAGTCTTTTTGCCCGATGTATTCAGCTAGCCGCTGGGGCCGGATTTTGTCGTCTTGTTTGCTGTTAATTTCGTCGGGTAGTTCTTGCGATTCTAGCAATGATTCCGCCTGGGGTTTGGCGGCTTTTTTGCGACGGGCCGGGGCTATGTCTTCGGGTAGATTTGGGTCGGGGGGCTGTTGTTTGGAGGATATAATAGCCATATTTATCTGCGTTCGGGCAGCGGGAAGTGTTTACAATTGTTAGCAGAATCTTTACAATTATTGAGTTCGTTATGAGTATTCCATCTTCTTTATTAGCATCGGAAAGCATAACTTTTGAGGGGGCGATCGAGCTGACTCAATCTTTACTGTCGTTCATGGAGGCCGATCGACTTTTACAAGCCGACATCCAGCAAGCTGTTACATCTCTGGTGAAAACACAGAACGGTGCTAGGGGGTTTTTTGTCACCTATCTAACGGACGATCGACCGGAGGCAGATCACCCGTCACCCGGAGTAGTCGAGGCGCTGCGATCGGCTCCTGAGATCGTAGCAGAACTGCTGGTGAAAAATTTGGCGATGTCGGCGGCAATGGTTGTACATCATTCGCGCCAGCAAAAGGAGGAAATGGCGGCCGATTCTGCTAGAGTGCAGGAGCGATCGCGCAATTTAATTCAAATGCTGCAAATGCCAGCCTGTCAAACTATAGCGTCGCAAATGCTAGAAAGTTTGCAGAATGCCAACGGCGAGTATGAAAAATTTTTCCGGCGGTGGGGCTACGATGACGAGCAAAAACGGGCGATCGGTTCGGCAGTGCGGGGTGCGATCGGCTAAAATAACCTGCTCCGAAGGAAGGGGAAAGAAGAAAGAAGGAAGGGCGTTGCTTAATCAGGGTATGAAAAAAATAACTTTAAAATCCAAAAGCTTTGTGGATACAGGTTTCTATGAGGGGCATATTTAACGTTTCATACCGTAAATCAGCAACGCCCGATGACTTTCAAGCTGCACGCTTCGGCCGTACAGGCGGTGGAGCGCATTCAGAACCATTACACTGCTAGCCGCGCCACAATACGCAGCACGCTTTGGGGTTTCAATGTGAGCGCTAAGCGGTTGAAAATCCTGTTGGCTCTTGCTCTGGCGAGCGTAGCTATGGTCTTTATCAGAAAAACCATTGACAGAGTGTAATGTACCTGCAATCATTGCTGGCTGTCTCATTTGCCAGATTTCCTTGCTTCTCGACACCGGCAAGTAAATAGATTCCTAGCTCCTAGTTGTAGAGCCAATAATTTAGTCCTCACATATAAACCTATATTCTTCCCTATTGAGAAAATGCTCATCTAAAAAATTCTTCATTTTACGTTTGCCCTCTGCAATATTTTGAGAGCAAATCGCTACAGAAGCATAGGGAACTTCATATTTTTCTTCATCGGGTATTTTTTCCTCTAAAATGCTGATAAAGAAATTTGAGTCTGCTGACAACTCTTTCAGCTTTGCTTCATCTATTACATCCTTATGTAAGGATCTATAACAAAGAAAGCCATTGTAGCATATTCGTGGTAAACTACTTTGATTCACAAACGGCTTTATCCGGCAAGCAATTAGGTAGGAATACAAAATTAGGTTGACATCCCGTATATTAAATTGCCATTTAGATACATAAAAACCACCCATCCTCGCATTAATTTCTAAAATTTTTACTCCCAGTGGTGTGTAAATTACGTCAACACAAAAAACACCATTTTTTAAGCCAATATCGTGGCAAGCTTTCCAGGCTGAATGAATCAGATTTTCTTGTTTTTCTCCGTCCAGCAAACTCGGCATAATTTCCGTCATTTCATTACAAAGAGTAGGCAGAGTGGGCCCATTATCAGTGACATAACCAGCTACCAACTTACCATCGAACATGATTATATCGACATCATGTTCAGAGCCTTGCAGGTAAGGTGTGACAAATATTTGATAGTTAAAACCCATGCCAGGGTCCTGTAATGTAGCAGATTGAAAATAGCTTTTGTAGTCTTCAAATGTAGCTAGTAATTCTTCTTCTGTTTGAATTATCTCTACACCAAAGGAAGCAGCCCCAGTATCTAACTTAATTACTAAAGGATAGTAATGTTGCGGAATCTTGTGGATATCAGCCATATCCTTTAAATTGAAAACTTCAACACCATTTGAGAATCCTTTAGCTTCATGATAGGGTTGAGCGGGTTCAACGGATAAAATTTTTTTATGAGTTAGAAACTTGCTTTTAGCAATGCTTGCCGATTGATAGCTGTTGGTTGGTTTCCCTAAAAAACTAGCTACTAAAGAGGACAAAGGTACATTATCTTCCCAAAACGTAACTACGCCATCTATAGGCGTGTGATGCTTATGAACAACTTCCACAATAGCTAAAGCATTTTCAATGTCTTTGGTATGATCGTCAATGTCAATATTGAAAAATTGCCTGCTGTAGCTGACAGCGAAATGTTCAGGATCGCTATCGACCAAAATGATATTGATACCTACTTGATTGGCAAATTCAAAAATGTTTAGCTTTGAGTAGCCTCCACCTCCTATCATCAATATATTCTTGCCTTTTAGCATATATTGATAGGAGCGGTACAACATCGTTTCCACCCATTTATCGAAAATGTCAGCCCTGTTGGGGGAATGTTGCATTTCGTATAGCTGCAAGGTGCTGATACAATCGCGGTCGTTGACTTCAATCAGAATTGGCTCTATTTGTCCCTTGTGATTCTTCAAAACAACATCTAAACCAATAAAATCAGTTTGTTTGTTTTGGGGGACATGGGTTAAATATTGCGTTTCGTAGCAAATAATAGACTCTAGTACCGCTTGACCGAATTGGTTAATTTTTTCAAGAAGCTGATTCTTCTCTTCGTTTGTCAACTGGAGCAAGTTACACAGATAGTCGATTGAAAAACTTTCAGAAGTATTGGCATTGATTGGTTGGTCAACGTAGCCTAGATTACAGATAATGCCGGAAGTCTCGACAACGTTATTGGGGCGACGGGTTACAAACACCCTCAGCCTTGCACCCAGCTTACAATTATCAGTAATACTTGAATCGATAAATTCCTCCACAAGCAGACAATCATTGTCCTGGAGTGAATCCATACATTTCTTAAATTTTTCAACAGCCCTATCCAGATTATCTTTTGATTCAATAGTGCATAATCGGCTTCCCATCCACCTTACTCCAGAAGGCTTAATCACAAATTGAGAAGCGGGAAATGCCGTCATATATTCTTTGATTTCATTACTAGAAAGATTTCTAGATAGGGAAATCAATTGAACTTTTGGAGTGACGGGATGATGGCTATATTTTTCTAAAGAAAAGCCAAAAGCCATCGTTTGGGGTACATTTACATTTCTTGCAGCAGCAAGTAAGCGAGTATGCAGTTTGTCATTGGTATATTGTTCCAGTTCTATACCACTTGACATCGGACAGTCCGCCAGTCCTTCATAGAACTGAAATTTTTGAGCCTTCTCTTGGTGGACTGGTTCATAAAAACTGAAACCCGCTTCGGTACAAAAGTTACATAAAAAAGTTATCCTCTGAGGAGTTTTGAATTGGGTGTGAAAACATTGACCAAATTCGTTCATTGTAATCCCTTTCAGGAGGTATAATACAGATTTATCACCTTCTTGAACGACTTTTACCCAAGTTGGGTCAGGCACAATAAAAGCACATTCCGGCAAAATTTTACTGGCGGCTAGCAGCAATGTAACCCTTTCATTTGGTAAAGCAAAGAAAACAATGCAGGGTTTATTATCATCTGAATCTTGTTCTATATGAGATTCTTTTAGCGCCTTCATTTTATAACTTTGAAGAACTGAGTTAAGTGCATCAAACATATTTAGCTATGACTCTAAACTATTAGGGTATTCTGAAGCTTAGTAACAGGAACTTCCGCTGCTTTGAAGGTTGTGTGATTCATTTCCTTGCAGAGGGGGAGTAAATACGCATACAAGTCGCATGGTACTCGTGGCTCTCAAATAATGTTTATCATGCTTATCGAGAGCATACATAGTGCCAGGTAGAATTGGATATAGAATCCCCTCTGCCTCTACTTCACCTTCTCCTTCGATACAATAGCAAGCTTCCATGTGATTTTTGTATTCTAGGAGTGATTCAGTGCCTGCGTTAATGATAGTATCTGTGAGTGAGTAGCCCATGCCATCTCTTTCTAGAAGAAACCTGCGACTCTGACCATTTCCCCAGGCAACATCTCTTGCCGTATTAATAATTTCACTCAGCTTCCTTATGATCATCTCTTGTTTAACTCCGGTAGTATATTGACCTGTTAGTTTGCTAATGGAAGACGAATTATTGCGATCGCGTGATCGAATTTTCCAAAAAACCGACTTGATGAAAGCCTGCTAGACTTTCAGTTGGGAGAATAGGTAGGGGTAATGGCGTAGCCCTGTCAAGGTGGTAAATTTAATGAAGAAAAATCGTTGTTTCATGTAGGGGTTTGGTCTCCAAACCCTCTTGAGGCTATCTCATCGAAGCCCCTACAAATACACCTTGACAGGGCTAGGGTAATGGCGTTCCTCACCGCTTACACCCGTTGCCTCACCCGCCGGGAGGTTCAAACTCCTACGCGAGCGCACGAGACAGCTTGGTGTGATAGGTTTGAATTGCACCTCGCGTATCGAATTGTCTATTGTCGCTAAGGATCGTTTTCACCTTTTATGTGTGAAATGAGTGACTATGCAGTGTGCTAAAACCAGAAGGATCAAAGAGGTGATAGTGAAGCGCTGCTGCGAAGCGCAGATCCCTTGATGGAAAGGTAGTGCGATAACTCTCTGGTTAAAATGGCTTTGACTCAAGATGAGAGTAACTGCTCACCGCAACGTAGTTGCGGTGAGCAGTTACAGTCAAACTTCATTTAAGGGTTTGTTTTTGTTTATGTGCATGTGTATGTTGTAAAGACCATCAGAGGCATCGCTCAAAGCATCCAAGGCAAAGGAAACTGGAATTTTCGCGGAAGTACTTTGGATTTGGAAACCCAATGGATTTTTGTTCCAATGCCCCTCCTGCCGATAGACCTTTGGGTCTTTGAGTCCATCATCGCCAGCCTGTTGGTTGTTAGAGAACCGGGGACAGTCGAATGCCCACATGAATCCTTCACTGGTTTCATTTTTCTGCATTCCGATAGCCATTGAACAACCTTCCATAAAGGTATTGTCATTTTCCCAGACGATTACCGCATAATAGCACACAGAATCAAGAGTCTCGACTGGCTCAAATCCAGGAGGCACAACCACTTCACCGGGCTTGACCATTTTAGGTAAAGTAAAATCTAGATTCTGGTTATCCCCACAGATCTTGGCATTTGAGAGATATTGTCCTGTGGCTTTCCAAGAATTAATGTCATCCCAATTAAAAATCTGCAACCGAATGGTATATTTTCGGTTCAGCCAGTTCCATAAATACGCCAAACCAATAAGCTGTTGTACCTTTAAATAGGGTATAATAAAAAAGGAGTTTAGTCAATCTCTACAAAAATGCCAGCTAAAAA
>NZ_JAUBTT010000090.1:0-35819 GCF_036705125.1 Microcoleus sp. B7-D4 | reverse complement strand
CCAAAAGTTTGGGGGTGGGGCGTCCCGCCCGCCCTTTTTGGACGGGCGGGACGCCCATCCCACAATAACAATTAAAATTGTAAGTTATTTAATTCGCGATCCTAAGTTGTATTTTTCGGGCGGGCGAGACGCCCACCCCACAATAATTTCATCAAAGTTGACTGTAAAATTTAGATGCGCCTCAGCTTAGTAGCGATTTCACGATCCGAATGATGGTGGGGGTAGGTTATCTTTTAACGAACAGCGGGAGAAATTACGGTAACTCGGCGGCTGTCTACTAACATCGGCCAAAAACCTCGATCGCTCAATGCTTTTACGGCAGCAGTAGCGGCGTTTTGATCCGTTGTATAAGCGACGAATAAAAAGGGACGCTGGCCGTAGGAAGCTAAGCCTACTTGCGTGCCTAATGCTTCCCTGACTTGCGAGGCTAATTCGGGTTGGTTGAAGTAATCGACTAACACTGCATAACCAGGCCCCAGGGGTTGGGGATTGAAGGCAAGATTGCCGGTTGAAGGATTGGTGATTGGTTCAGAACCTGGTGCTGGCTGAGGGTTGTAGACTGGCAAATTTTGGGGTAGTGCCGCTGCGGGCGATCGTACTACGTAAGCTTGCAATCCGACAACATCTTCGATGTATTTAACCCAATCGCTGGCGATTTGCGAGTCGCGAAAGCCGCCAACTCGCGTCACCGTGTCGTTGATGTACTGACAAACTGTGTTGTTAGTATTTCCAGGGAAAGAGCGTTTTGCTCTTTCTTGCTGTTCGGGTGTTGGGGTGACAATTAACAGTAGATATTCATCGGACTGGGGCGGTTGGCAGCTCGACTCAGCTTTAACAGAAGTCGAGAAAATTGTCAATACCAAAAGGGCGATCGAAGTAGCAGAAAATAGGGGTAGAGACAAAATAAATTTGTACAGTTTACCCCTAATTGTTGTTAGTTGTTTTGTCTGATATTTTGCTATTTTGTTCATGCTGTCTGTAGGGAGGCAAGGGCATCGGGAATAGTTGGTGATGGTGCTTGAAATTCACCTGTCAGTACATATTCTAATCGCAGTTTCAACCAAGTGATGAAGACAGGATCTGTAGAAATAATAGCGGCGGCTGGCTGAGGGCATTTTGCTTTAACTTCTGCCATTGTCGGTGCTTCTAGGAAAGCTGGCTGTTTGACCAACCAGAAGTCTATTTGTTTTTCTTGTTCGTTGTAGTTGCGAGTTCTTTCTTTAAACACTTCATCTAGGGCTTCTTCTTCTAGCAAAAAGCGTTGGCTGGCTAAAACGTAGTAGTAGGTTTGCATTTTTCTCGGTTGTTAGGGGTTGACGGTTAGCAGTTAATGCCGCCTGTACCGACCAGTTTTGCTGGTCAGGGGCGGGTTTGCGGAGTTGCGATCGTTGGAGAGTTCTAGACTCTTGTGCCGTTTACTTTACCTTATTTGCTGTCATCTTGGGTAGATGCAGAGCAAGTCGCTTCAGAAAAATTTTTGGTGGTGAGAGTTGGGGGAGTTGTGAGTGTTGCGAGAGTGGCTGGTTTTTTGGGGATTTGGGCGATTATTTTTCGGGCTGGTGATTTTCGGGAAAATTTAGGTGACAATAGGAAATTAGATGGAATTGCAGGTTGAATAATTACCAATTATTGAGGCAATCTGGGGGCTGTTAAACCTGATTGGGAGTGGTTTGCATATGAAAAGTTGTTGGAGTGCGATCGCGACTGGTATTGCTTGGTGTCTGGCTTGGGGCGATAAACGCGAACCTCAATTTGAGATCGGCGTGTTGCAGGAAATGCGAGGGGCTTTGAATTCTGGGGAGGAAGTGCCGGAGGATGTGAGGGAAATTGTCGATCGGGTTCAGGAACTTCTCGCTATTCCAGAAAAGATTTCCAGAGAAGAGTTTCCCGAAACAATTACTGATTTGCAAAATAAATACCCGAAGTTGTGGAATCAGCCGGGAAAAATTGGCTTAGTTTACGGTGGTGTAACTAAGGTTAAGCAGTATGTATTTGAAGACGCTAAACTGCCAGATATTCGCGGTGCATCCGCACTGCTAGACCGCATCAACTTAGTTGATTTACCTGCTTTTTTTGACAAACGTCCTGAATCTCAACGTTACAATATTTACTTGCCAAAAGTAAGAGAGTGGGTGGATAAAAACTTTCCAGGCGAACCCGAGCTTGACGAAGCCAAGCTTTCAGAAGCTTTGATTCCTGAAATGATTGTTTATTCTACTGGTGGCAATATCTTAGCTTTCTGTCCAGCAGCTTTTGTGGATGAGTTAGCTGATGCCATTGAAAAACGCTATTCCTATGTAACCCTAACTGCTAATTCATGCGCGGTTGGAGATAGGTTTAAGCTTTTAGAAATTCGATTTGGTTTGCTGCGAGACCCGATAGAACAAACCTTTTGGCTCGATCGATACCGCCAAGAATATAAAAATCCCGTGGTTGAGGCTTACTTTGGCAAGCTGGATAAAGACTCAAACGAACCTGTCGATCCATCTTGTGTGGAAGAGGCGTTTGCAAATCGCAAGAGTTTTAATGAATTAACTACTAAATTGGCCGTGATGTTTAATCAGCGGCGCAGCGGCAATGACTTTAAAGAGCGCCCCAGCCGTCGCTACCCGCCGATGTTGGAAACGCACCCTTATCTGCAAAGGGATGAGGCCGATCGCCGATCGGCTATCACTCGGGCTACCGACCATCCCGAAAATCCCAATCAAAAAGGTCTTCCGGGCAATCCTTGGTTTTCGGAGGTTTCTGCGCGCAAACGCAAAGCGGGCGATCGGGCTAAGCAGGGGGAAATCAAAGAAACTCATTGGTACACAAACAAAGAATGGGCTGCTGATGTCATTGAAGGTTGGGTTGACAAGTTTGAGGATTTCTTAAAAAAGCATCCCGAAAAACTTAATAAATACTGCGGCAGTTACAACTACAACCTTGAAGAAGTTAAAATATCTGAATCTTTAACTCAGCTTGGCAGTGTGAGTAATGGCTTTGTAGCCTACATCTATGCTGACGGCAATAACATGGGTGGCTATATTCAAAAAATTACCACTCCCCAAAAATATAAAGAATTTAGCGAAGATGTTGACAATGCTACTAGATATGCTGTTTTTCAAGCCTTAGCCGAGCATCTTCATCCTCACCAGCTTAAAGAAAATAACAAGTCAGAATCGACTCTTCCAGAGGGTGCTTGGATTCATCCCTTTGAGATTATTACCATTGGTGGCGATGATATTATCTTGATTGTACCAGCAGATCGGGCATTGGCGATCGCCAAAACCATCGGAGAACAGTTTGAACAAATTTTGCTCAGACAAGTTCAGATACCCAATGTGGAAATCAAAGGTGACTATCAAACTCAGCCATCAGAAAAACCTATCGATCTCAGTAAGTGTCACCGCTACTTAAGTCAAAATGCAGGAACTACTAATTGTCAATTAAGTACATCTATCGGCGTGTTGATTGCCGACTATAAAACTCCGATTTACTACGCAAAAAAACTTTACGAACAATTGCTCAAGTCAGCCAAAAAACGTGCTAAAGATTTAAGACAGCACGGATACTGTGGAGGTACAGTGGATTTTTTTGTGATGAAATCTGTAACTGCGCTTTCATCTAGCATCGAGGACTTCCGCAAGAAAGCATTAACCAAAGACAGTCCTCAAGAACTTAAGTTGTACGCCGCACCGTACACTTTGCATGAAATTGGTGGATTGATTGAGTCTGTCAAAGCCTTGAAAAAAGCTGAATTTCCCAAATCGCAACTCTACCAAATTCGCAGTTTCCTAGAACAAGGGAAAAACACAACAATTCTCAACTACCGCTATTTCCGAACCAGACTCAAAGATGGTAATTCAGAAATACTTAAAAAAGAGTTTGAAGAAGCTTGGTGCAAACCAAAAGATCCCGAAAATAATGGTAATCTAGCTCCCTGGATGTCTGTGATAGAGGAAAACAAACGAACCGTATATGAAACCATCTGGCGAGAAATTGTAGATATTTACGATTTAATTGAATTAGAAGATTCCCAATTTAGTTCAGAAATATCGGTAGATGCGGAGGTTGAATCATGATTGTTCTCACGAATTTATCAAGGTCAATTGAGCCTTACACACTTACAGCAGTAATTGATACAGCTTTGTGTGTAGGCGCGGGCGGTTCTTCCGGTTCCCTTGCAGATAAACCAATTGTCCGCAATTCAGAAGGAAATCTGTTAATTCCCGGTTCTCAAATCAAAGGTCGCCTCCGCCACGAATGCGAGAAAATTGCTAGAGGCTTGGGTTGGGAGATTTCCGAGTCTCCTAGTCCTGGAAACATGGTAATTCGCCGAGAAAATGCACCGGATAAATTTAAGCGCAGCGAATACGAAGTTTTAGGATATAATGAGACTTATCACTGTTTGATTAGTCAAATTTTCGGCGATCCTGTTTTGCCATCGCGGGTAATTTTTGAAGATTTAATTTGTACGGAAAATCCGGAAAATTTAGCTGATTTTATACGTCCGGGAGTCACAATGAATCGCCGCCGTCGCACCGCGGAAGAAAACAAACTTTACTTTTTAGAGACTTCTCCACCTCATGCTTCACTGAGGTTTGAGGGTCAAATTCATCTGTTACCAAATTGTCCCGATTATGCCAAACCTTTGATATTGGCGGGTTTCAAGCACATTCACGCATTAGGTGGAAGTAAATCGGCTGGTTTGGGATGGCTGAGTTGGGAAACTTTACCGAATTTTGAAGTTACTGATGCAGATTGGGATTGTCTAGCGAAGGGAGGGGAAAATGCAGCGAATTGAACTGGAAATTAAGGTTTTGTCTCCTTTGGCGATCGCCCGTCAGAAACCGGGTGGTTCGATCGGCGAAGCTGTAGACTATATCCCCGGTACGGTGATTCGGGGTGCTGTGGCTGCTCAAATTTTGGATCTATCGAATGGGCTATCGACTGATTTGACCAAAAATGGCGGCGATTTTCAAGCTTTATTCTTGAGTGAAAATCCCGCAATTTTTCAAAATGCTTATCCAGCACTGATATTTGATGGCGATCTAGTCTCTAAAGATACATTTGAAGAATATGGAGTTTTACCTGCAACAGCACTTAGTTCTAAAAATAAGCCGGGTTTCAAAGAGGAAGAGGACGATCCAGAAAGAAATGGCGTTTTTGACACTTTAATCGATCGCTTTTGTGCTGAATCTTATGGATATCCCTACGATCCAAATTGCCCAAAAGATGGAGGGAGAGTTGATTCTGCTGGCATTACTTTTTATGGTAAATTCGACGATATGTATCACAGTCTTAAGGTCAACAAACGCCTACTAACGCGAGTGGGGATTAATCGTCGCAGGGCTACATCTGAGGAAGAAATACTTTACAGTCTGGAGGTTTTGAATGAATCTCAGGAAACCAAACAAGATCCTGTTTACTATCTAGGTGCGATTTTAGTGGAACAGGATTTAGCAGAATCTCTGCGGAATTTTATCGATCGACGCCATCAAAGCTTTCGGTTAGGCGGTTCGACTTCCCGAGGATTGGGGAAAGTTGAAATTGAGACAAAAGAGCCTATTGATGCTAAGATAGATGTGAGCGATCGCATCACTAAATTCAATCAAAAGCTAAAAGATCGTTGGTACAAATGGGAAGTTTTTGGCAATCCTATTCAAGAGTCACCAGCAAACCGCACTTACTTCACCCTGGACTTGCAATCCGATGCTATACTGACTGAAAATTGGCTGCGTACCACTGTAATATCCAAAAAGATGTTGCACCAGTTTGCAGGGGTTGAAGCTCAAGATAAATCTTTGCATTTGGAGGCGGCTTATAGCAGTTATGATTTTATGTCTGGTTGGAATGCGGGCTGGGGGTTGATGAAAGATGTAGAGTTGATTACCACGAAAGGAGCGGTTTATTTGTTCAGTACAACTCAACCCGAGCTTTGGATTAAGAGATTGGGAGAGTTGGAAATGAGGGGATTGGGCGATCGCACTTGCGAAGGTTTCGGACAAATTAAAATTTGCAACCAGTTTCATAATATATTTAGAGAGGAGGCAGTGTAGATATGTTAGAAATTTTAGATATATCCTTACAAGAACAATTAGAACTCAGAATTGAGCGAGAAATCAGTAACCAGATGGACGCAATAATTGAAAAAGTAAACAGGATAGCTAAAAAATTCTCCATTGCCACAAAAGATAAAAAATCTCCCTTCAAAAATGTTCTGGCTGTTGCTACTGATTCCAGTTCTTCCCTTGAAGTTATCAAAAACTACATTCGCTATCAGATAGGTCGCAAAGATTCTAGTCCTATCTGGAAAATCCTCAACGAGGAAGATATGTTTGCGATAGCATTAGTTAAAGAACTTGACAAATTAAATGAGGACGTTACAAAGATATTACAAAAAATGAGAAAGAATCTACCTAAAAGTAATCCTCTGGAATCTTACCTGACCGATACTCAGAATCGGGAGAGAATAGAAAGAAATATTCATCTCAAAATTGCACAGCTCTATCTAGGCTATCTAGCACGAGAGCATACAGCAATGGTAGGAGAGAAAAATTTAGGTCAAGAAAGTTAAACAGACATCAAGATCGAGCGCTCAAAAATTAGGAGAAAAATTTATGTCTACTAAAGATAAAGAGATACGTCGCTTAGTCATTTCAACTGTTGGTACAAGTTTACTTACTAATCAAATTAATAGTAATAAAAAGTCTCAATCAGATTGGTATTTTTGCTTGCAGGATAATGCTAATCTAACTGAAAAAAACCTTGAAAAGGGTTCGGATATTGATAAGATAATTAAAAGCTTAAAGCAGAGTGCTGAAACCAAACTCAATGAAGTTAATACAATCGGAATTAAAGAAGCGAGTGCTGAACTGAATGGTATTTATGGATTGTATAATGATCAACTAGAAAACGGTAAGCTAGACCATCATGTTCTAATTACTACAGATACAGCACAGGGACAAGTTACAGCAAATCTTGTTGAAAAATTTTTACGGGATCGAAAAATTAGTGTTGAAGTGTATACACCTGAAAAACTTTCAACAGCAGATAATAAAGTTTTCAATCAGGGAATTGACAATTTACTAGATTGGCTTGATAGACGAGTAAAGGAAGACAAGGAAAAAAACTATGAAATCTATTTCAATTTGGTAGGTGGATTTAAAGCATTGCAAGGATGTATGAATACAATGGGGATGTTTTATGCCGATAAAATTATCTATGTTTTTGAAGGAGCGAGCTCAAATTTAATTACTATACCTCGCTTACCCATAACCGTAGATTATTCCCGGCTGACAGATCATGTACCTACTCTAGCATTACTCGATGCTGGTGCTGGGCTACTTCCATCAAAAACAAAAAACATTCCAGAAGCTATGATTGCAGAAATTGATGGCAAAATGACCATTTCTAATTGGGGACAGCTTATTTGGAATCAGTGTAAAGATGAGTTTTTGTCACAGAAGTTACAAGAGTTTCCCAGGCTATCTTACGACGAAAATAGGTTTCCCAGAGACTATAACAACATTAGTACGGCACAAGAAAAGGTTAAACTCCAAGAAACATTGGCTAAAGTTTCGGGCTTACTCGAAGAATCTAACGGTGATACTAGAGATTTAGTGAAATCAGTTAGTTATTCTCCCTACAAAGGAGCAAAAGAAAAAGAAGTTTATCATTTTTATGTTGGAATACATTGGCGAGTTAGTTGTAAAGTCTCAAATGGAAATCTAACTCTGCGATATTATGGAACTCATGATTATGTAGAAGGAAAAGAAACAAATTAAATTAGGCAAAGAAGAAATGTTTGACACCTTCAAAAACCGACTGGAAATCACAGGAACGCTCATAACTGTAACCGCATTACGCATTAGTAAAGGTCGATCGACCGAACCCACTGGCTCCGATCTACCTGTAATCAAAGATGCTTTGGGTAGACCTTTGATTCCCGGTTCAAGCTTTAAAGGTGCACTACGATCGCGCTTAGAGAGCTTCCTCCGAGGTATCGACCCAAATCTAGCCGAAGATCCGGCTAACTACACAAGTTCAATTAGAAACAATCAAGTCAAAGATTTGAAAAATGAACACAAGAATAATGACTTTGAGCTAACACAAGAGCTCATCAAAATAACAGACGATATTGGCAGTTTATTTGGCACTCCTTGGATGGCCAGCAAATTTCAAGTTCGCGACTTAACTGTACAACCCGATGCGTGGTTCGGGCAATATCAAGAACGAGATGGCGTAGCCATTGACAGAGACACAGAAACCGCCGCCGATGGCAAACTTTACGACTACCAAGTTGTCCCCGCCGCAACTCCCTTTGATTTTAAAGCAGTAGTTGAAAATGCTCATGATTGGGAATTGGGTTTATTAATGATTGGTTTGCATCAATTTGAGACCGAACAAATACCTCTCGGAGGAGGGCGATCGCGCGGCTTAGGAGTGGTTAAACTAGAAATTGATAAGATGCGCTGGATTGATGTCGAAGACCATCCCGAATTTTTGTTAGAATACTTAAAAAAGTTAGTGATGGGAGATGAAACGGCTTATGAAGATGCAGCCGATTATAAAGATGACTGGGTACAAAAGCTGATCGATAAACTCCTGAAAAATAAAACTTCTCAATCATCTCCAACTCAAATAGTTCAAGGCTAAAACTAAACATCCCACACAGGAGGTCAATATGAGTTTCAGCAATTATAAAGATATCGGTGAAGTTCTCCAAGAGTTTCAGATTACTTACACTGAAGCTAATTTTATGGGAGAAACTGCATTTAGTATCCCTGACTATTTTCGGGAAGACTTAGCATTTATGATGCGGGAAGCAGTTGTGGACAATTCAGAGTTTGCTGTGTGCGAAAATTTGATCTATCCAGTTCTCAAAGAAGTTTGGAAATCTTATTATACTAAGTTTGTTTTATGGAGCCATAAGTCTCTTACTTACGACCAGAATCTGTGTGGTTTTCCTGAATATATTTTGACTAAACGCTCCCCTTTAGGAAAATTTGTGTTTGGCAAGCCTTATTTTCTATTAGTTGAGGCCAAGCAAGACAAGTTCGATGAAGGTTGGGCGCAGTGCCTAGCTGAAATGGTTGCAGCACAGCAACTTAACAATGAACTTCAGGTAATAATTTTTGGTATTGTTTCCAACGGCAAAGATTGGGAGTTTGGCAAATTGGAAGAAACAGTTTTTACCAAAAATGTTAACCGCTATTTAATAGAACAGCTAGATCCACTCTTTGCTGCCGTTAACTATGTTTTCCAACAGTGTGAAGTTCAGCTAAATCAGTTAGTAACGGCTTAATCTTAAACTATCCCTAGACCTACTAAACTATGCACAAACGACTTGTCAACCACTGTACAATTGACTTAACTCTCATTCCCGACGGCCCAATTCTCATCAAATCCGGCAAAGAAGGAGCCGACCCAACTAAACCAGATATGGAATTTGTCGAGACTTACCATGCAGGAGGAAAGTCAATTTATCTACCGGGAAGCAGTTTAAAAGGTGCTATTCGCGCTCATGCTGAGAGAATTGTCAGGACAGTAGGTACAGACAAACGTCCTACTAATGGAGATACTTTATGGGCGAGCAATCCTCTTAATCGGGATGAATTAAAGTATCTTGAGAGTATCCCTGATTCCCAAGATATTTATCGGTTATCTTCTTTTACAGACCAAATGTTTGGAAATACTTCAATTGCTAGCAGACTTAGAATCCAAGATGCTCACCCAATTGATAAGAAACAGCTCAAAATTCAAGAACGCAATGGAGTCGCGATCGATCGCGTTTTCGGTTCCGTAGCCGTTGGCCCCTTTAACTACCAAGTCTGCACCGCCGGAGAATTTCGCACTAAAATACATCTCAAAAACTTTTCATTAGCACAATTAGGCTTGATTGGCTTAGTTTTGCGAGACTTAAATGAGGGCTGGTTTGGAATCGGTTTTGCTAAATCTCGCGGTTTGGGGACGGTGACAGTCAAATATAACGAAGCCGTAGTTCAATATCCTGGTTGTAAATTAGATGAAGATAATCGCCAAATTCAACAAATAGTCAAACCCGGTCGATGGGGACAGGCTTTCTTGCTGGGTGCAGGAGAATTTTTAGACACTGAAGAAGCCGCAAATTATGGCTTTTCTAAACCCGATCGCGAACAAACCCCTATTGCTGCTGAAGCGATGGATTTAGGTTTTGGAGTGCAGCTAAAATGGCAAGGCGACGGTGAGACTGGTGTACCGAATTTATTTAAATGTGCAGTTTGTGCTTGGAGTAAGCTTTTAACAGGTGCCGCAGCATGAAGAAAGGTTTTGTATATGTTCGATCGGGTTTGTCACAAGATGAAGTTAAAGAGTTGTTAGAAAAGTTAGCAACTGAGGAAAGTTATTATTTTGTGCGATCGCCCCACGCAGTCAGCGGCATTTGCATGAAATTGCCCGAAGAGTTTTTCCCCGGTTTTGAAGGGCAAATGTTTAATGCCGATCGCGAATTGCGCTGGAAAAAGCAGGGAAGTGCATATCAAGCCTTACTGCTGAGTCGAGTTGAAGCCGATTTAGAAGGATTTGAGCCGATCGATAAAGATTGCGAGTGGCAAATTTGCGATCGCGCGGCTTACTTTCACCCCCTTGACGAACCAAAATTCCCTAAAAGCTTTATTTATAAGGGAAAAAAGAATGAAAAGATTGTCTCTAACAATATTAGCATAGGTCAGCGATACTTTCAAGAAAAAAGAACTGCTACCGTTCATTTTGTCGCCCTCACAGTCAGGAGTTAACATGACTACAAATCTCCCACCCAAGCCCCGACGTTCTACACCGCCGCCTAGTAGTCCGGTTTCTAATAATCCCGCTGAAACAGGAGAACCTAAACCTTATGAATTAATTAGTTTCCCCAAGGAACGACCGCCAAAAAATCCTCCGGCCGGACATCACCAATATTTGGGCGATCGCCTGCACGGAACTTTGTTTCTAACTCTGAAAGTTCAGACTACTTTGCACGTCTCTACAGGCGTAGTTGTCATGGGTAGCGACATAGGCAGCCGCGTCCCTTTAATCAAAACAATGGTTCAAAATATTGACCAAAAGTTATCAATTCAAGGTAGTTCTCTCAAAGGCTGCATCCGGTCAGCATACGAAGCCATTACTAACAGCACTTTAGCAGTAATTACATCAAGATACAGAGATAAAATTCCGCAAGAACGCTTGCCATGTAAAAATAAACAAGAACTCTGTCCGGCAAGTCAAGTATTCGGTGCCTTAGATTGGCAAGGGCTAATTGAATTCAGCGATGCTAAATGCGAAAATACGGGCTTTGCTACGGGATTTATGCCATCTTTATATCGTCCCCGTCCCGATCAAAGACGAGCATATTTTGACGCAAGAGGCAACGTAGCAGGCCGCAAGTTTTACTATCACACAATTCGGGCGATCGACAAAGGTCAAAATCAAGGAATTACTGTTCAGCAAGCGGCTAAAGAGTATACTTTCCAAACACAGATACAATTCAAAAACTTAACAGCAGCAGAGTTAGGAACGCTTTTGATTGTGTTGGGGCAAGATCCAAAGTATCCGATCGCCCTCAAGGTAGGCGGCGGGAAGCCGATCGGCATGGGAACAATGACTGTGGAGGTGACAGCGGCAAGGGTGTTGCAGAATAAGGGAGATTTGCGCGATCGCTATTCCTCCTACAATCCTCCCGAATCTGACAGCATGACTGGCACAAAGTTGCAACAATTTATGCAAAAAAATATTCAAGCTGCTCATTCTAGCTTAGTGCAAGCAACTCAATTGCAACAACTAGCTGAAGTGTTGAAATATCCGACCGATCGCGAACCTCCAACAGGAATGTATTAAAGATGTCTAATACTGAATTAGTGACCGAATCTTTGACCGAAAACCAGTGGGAAATTGCCCACGCGATCGCTCAAACTTTAGTTAAAGAACAAACTGATGTAAATGAATTGGGAAAGGCGATCGCCTATCTCCGCAATGCAGTTAATCAAGATCGAGCTGATGCCAATTCCCGGTTTTTCAAGTATCTTAAAACCCTTGTCGGTAATGGCAGACAAATCGGACACAGTGGCAAAACCACAGATTATTACCGCAGCATCGACAAAGCTTGTAGCGATTGTCTCAAAGGCTTTCAAGGGGATGCTAGCACTTTGTTGCAAATTTTAGGTTGGGCATCTCGTTTGATGCGTTACTACAAAGAAGCGGGGCCGATTGGAGAAGTTGTGACCCCAGTTGTAGAGTCAGCGAGACAAGTTGAAATTGCTAAGGCGATCGGCAGTCATGAGTTTGCAATCGGTCAAATTGTCGAAGCCAAAGTTACTGCTGTAAAAGGAAACAAGGTGACATATGAAATTCTGGGAACTATCAGGCTAACTGAGAAAGAACCGAAAAAAGCCCAATCTATTTCTGAAGGACAAGTGGTGAAAGTGGAGGTTTTAGATATTAAGGAAGATGGGAGCCCCAAGAAGGTTAAATGTGCTGGCTAAAAACCAGGCTGTTGATACTACCAAACCTCCTTGCATTAACTCTGCCCCGTCGCTATAATATTGACTGTAAGCATAAAAAGAGGCCACAATATGTTAGCAAAAGAAAAATCTCACTCTAACAAATTTGACTATTACTCAGCATTGAACCGTTCCGAGTCCGCTCAAAGCAAAGTCAAGCAGGGGTATTGTGTAGCTTACTATACAGTTTTCTGGGTAAAGGCTGTTCCAGGCTACTCTGTCTCGTCACAGATGTCCGAATACCGACTTGTAGCCTAACAAAAAACGGCGCAGCTTAAGTAATTAGCTGCTCAAAGCAGCCCATTGTGTAAGCTAGCGTTTCCCTAGAAACTAGGAACTCGCCATATGAATACATCCAGTTCCTAGTTTTAAAGAAAACCCCAGAATTTGTGATAGTTTTTGTAAGACCATACCTGAGGATGACACAAATGAATGATGCAGAAAAAAATAAAGTTTATCTGGTGACTGGTGTAGTAATAGCTATTGACGAGAGCGATGGGATATTAATAGCAGGAATGTTATCAGATAGTCCTTTTAATGCTGAAGATTCGGAGTCAACAAAGACAAAAAATTTGGTAGGCAGTTTTGCATTCACCCGGCAAAAGGCCGAATTTCTAAGAGATCGTCTCAATGAATTTTTGCAGGAATAGACAATGAGAGTAATCACAAACTTAAGAGCAGAACTTCAAAGCTCAATATCGAATCCAGAAACTTTTAAATTCTCTCAATTCTCTTCTTCTCCTCTGAAACCAAAGCAGTCATTCAAGTCGCCTACTGCTCCTGTTGAAGTACAGGAATTAGTCCAGGAGTTAGCGAAGATGGACGGTGTAGCAAAAGTTAGAGCCGTAGCTCCTAGAGCCTTAGATATTCACTGGATTGAATTTGAATTAGAACTGCACCCTGAAACAGAGTTAGATTATGAAACTTGGGACAAAATCCAAGATTTAATAATTGATTGTGAGTGGGGTTTGCGGGATCAAACTAATGAAGAGTGGTACTTTCCCAGAAAAGTGGTCGAGAAGTTTGCCAAAATTAAAGACGGGGCTAAAGTAGTTTCTGAATCGAGAATAAGTTTTTCAAGTTCTACAAGCTACAATCAAGTGAAATCGCCCAAGAATTTATTTGTGGTGGCTGGAAGTTAAAAATATTAAATTACTGAACAAACTAGAAAGTAGCTGTTGATTTTTATGCCGAGCGAACATTCCCATAGCGAACAAGCTAAGTATAACGAACAGGCGGCACTTAGTATCAGAGATACTTCTCCTGATTGGGCAGTAACAATGTGTTTTTATGCAGCCCTGCACTGGGTAGAATGGTATGCAAAGGTTCAGGGAGACGATCTCGAACGACAATACCAAAACTACCCATCGCCTCACGATCGCCTGCTTGCTTACGTTTTTAAAATTGCTAAAAATCGACAGTACAGAGATTTGAATAAAGCTTATCAAGAACTAAAAAATGCTAGTCAAATAGCCCGATATTTAACAGATATAAGAACTGATTCTAGGATTCATTATAGTAGATATAAAACGAGAGAGGTTGACCAATCTTTTGACAATCTGCGAATAGTTAAAGAGCGACTAAATAGTTGACCGAAATATCTAAAATTTAGCCTCAAACTTTCACGGACTTGACTTTTGAAAAAAAATGGGATACCCTGATAGGGTTAAAAATAAAGAGTTTCTTAAGTGCAAAATCCAAAAATTGCAAACTTCCCCTGACGGGGACGGAAACTAGCTTCCGTAACAATGCTGCGTAATAGTCAAATTTGTTTTGACAGTTGCTCAGACTTCCCCGCAAGGGGACTTTAATCGATCGACCTAATTGCTTCCCACACTTTTTAAAACGCGCGATCGCCCCTCTCAATCCGCCATTCCGTCAAGGGCGAGATCCATTTTTTGTGTTTTATCTTGATAAAAATTCCAAATATTACGCAACCGACACAATGGAAGTGTCTGGGTAAATAAATAATTGGCGATCGCACCCCCCACTCCCATCCGCTCCCCGTCATCCCCCGATTTGTGGCATTCTATATCTGAAAACCTCACAAAACACCGCATGAAGGAGGGCAGCAAGTACCAGTCGCTCTTAGATTATCTGCGCGAAAATGGCCATCTCGACGAAGTAACCCTCAACTTCGCCGAAATAGAGGCATTGCTAAACGACGCACTCCCCCCTTCCGCACGCACTCAACAAGCTTGGTGGAGCAACCGCAAAAAGGGCGCTCTGCAATCTACCGCTTGGATGCAGGCAGGATATCGGGTTGAAACTGTCGATTTCGACGCAGAACGGGTAACATTTCGCAAGTTAATCCAGAAAATTCAGGTTCGGCAGGCGGGCGATGGGGTGCAGTGGAATGGCGAACTGATCAAGGCATTACGTCTCCATCTGGGGTTGACACAAACAGAATTTGCAGAACGGTTGGGGGTTGACCAGAGGACTGTGAGTAAGTGGGAGAACGGACACTTACCTGCTCGTTCCACCCTCAAACATCTGAATTTAGTCGCTGAGATAGCGGGTTTCAGCTCCAGGGAAGAATCTGAAAACATAGATTAATTAATTGACATTTTACTATTATAGTAGTATGTTGTTATAGTAAGGCTTAGTTAGGCGATCGTCAAGTGCGATCGCGCCAAAAAACAAAGCCCCCAAAAACAAAAGCCAGCGCCGCAAATTGGGCACTGGCCGATTCAAAATTAAAAAATCACCTCTATGATACACCATTCTTTCACGCCTCGCCCGATTACCGATCGAGAAAAACGAATCATTCAGCTTTACGCGGACTGTCAACTGGCGATGACTCCGCAGCAATTCTACGCAAAATGGGATGTCCCGCAAGAAGCTCTAGCTCTCATTTGCTGTCGATCGCTTTCTACTGTGCGTCGCTGGTTTACCAGGGGAGGCAAGCACCGCCATCCCCAACTGCACGACTTGCGTAACCTCGCCTTGATGAATTTTCTGTTAGAGCATTTTGAAGCGATTCCCCCAGAACTTCGGCAACAACTTTGCTTAGGCAATTCGTAATCTTGCATTTTTTTCTAGCCACCTCACAAAGTAGGTGGCTAAAATTTAGCCCCCTATAATTAAGCTGAGACAATCCCTGACAAAAAACAGATTTTTTTGTTTGGGAATTCGCTATGCCTTTGAGTGTTTATAAAATCATTGATGCCCTTATCTTAAATCGCGAACCAATCCATCAAAACATAACAGAATAAATAACCCCACCCCAAATCCTGTCTAGACTTCGATCGATTAAAGGCTAAACTAATATAGAGTTTTACCATAAAAGTTTCTCCCCGTTCATGAACATCGCTTATTTAGTCAACCTATATCCCAAAGTCAGCCACAGCTTTATCCGCAGAGAAGTTATAGCCGTTGAAAATTGCGGCCTGAAAGTCGCACGCTTTTCGATCCGATCGTCCAAGTCAGAACTCGTTGATGAGGCCGACAAACTAGAGCAAGAATTGACTCAAGTAATCTTAGGAGTTGGTGTACAGGGGTTAGCGTGGGGTTTGCTCCGCCTTGCCGCAACTAGACCCATTCGATTCATCGAAGCTTTGCGCCTAACATTTCAAGTTGGCTGGCACTCGGAACGGGGGATTTTGCTGCATCTAGCTTATTTAGCAGAAGCTTGCATTCTTTTAAATTGGTTTGCAGAATCGGGTACAGCACACGTTCACGCTCACTTCGGGACAAATTCGACAACAGTTGCAATGCTGTGCCGCGTGCTTGGCGGCCCGACTTACAGTTTCACCGTTCACGGCCCTGAAGAATTTGATAAAGCCACACTTCTTTCCTTAGACGAAAAAATTAAGCGATCGACCTTTGTAGCAGCAGTTAGTTCCTTCGGTAAAAGTCAGCTTTTTCGGTGGTGCGATCGCACTTTTTGGTCAAAAATTCACGTCATACACTGCGGCGTAGATGCTGCATTTTTAGCTGCACCCTACGTCCCCATACCCGCAGCACCCCGCTTAGCTTGCATAGGGAGGCTCAGCGAACAAAAAGGTCATTTATTATTGCTAGAAGCTGCTAACTTGCTAGCAGTTCAAGGCTTAGAGTTTAAGTTGGTACTCGTAGGAGACGGGCCGCTGCGATCGGATATTGAACAGCAGATTCAGCAACTCGGCCTGCAAAATCATATAGAAATTACCGGCTGGGCCAGTGGCGATCGAGTTCAGCAAGAGATTTTAGCTTCACGGGCAATGGTATTGCCTAGTTTTGCTGAAGGTTTGCCCGTCGTAATTATGGAAGCCCTCGCTCTCAATCGGCCCGTAATTAGCACTTATGTTGCTGGCATCCCGGAGCTCGTAGAACCTGGTGTTTGCGGTTGGTTAGTTCCTCCCGGTTCCGCAGAAGCATTAGCCGTAGCAATGCGCGCGGTATTGGAAGCACCTGTAGAAAAACTAGAACAAATGGGGAAAACAGGATCTCAACGGGTTGCTCAACAACACAATGTTGATTTAGAGGCAAAAAAATTAGTGGCGCTGTTTGAGAGTGCTTGAGAATTGTGCAAAACCTATTGATTAACTGACATCAAATCTGTTATACCAATTTTTTATGAGGCCCCGTAGAATCTGATCCCCCCTAACCCCCCTTAATAAGGGGAGTAGGGGGTGGGACAAGATTCTTCTCAAAGTCAACCCCTACTCCCCTTCTTAAGGGGGATTTAGGGGGATCGAGATATGTGCAACTTCACCTTAAATTGGTATTAGCATCGGAATTATTCATATATCTCTTCTCGACCTCTGCGTGAATCAACGTCAATCCATTGTCATCTGCGGTTAATAAATGCTCTTTTTTTAACTGCAGATACAGGCAGATTAACACAGATTAACGCAGATGAATTCTATCAATTCCGGTTGCAGCGTCCGTGATTGTTGACGGTTGACTGGATTTGACGCCCGACGATGCTACCGGGTTTGATATGAGATATTGCACCATGATTAATAAGTCTTTCAAGGGCGGGTTCTCCTGCCCACTCCACAGGAAAATTAATTGTTTGTGGAACAGGCCGGAAAGCCTGTTCCTTTAATTAAGTTGTAATTGTTTGTGGAACAGGCATCTTGCCTGTTCCTTTAATTAAAGCAACCTACTTACAAACTTTTTAAGGAATAGGAACAGACCGCAACAACTTGTCAACAATCGCCTTAGCCCTCTTTCCCCCTGCCGGAATTAATCGGTGAGAAAGTACGTGCGGTGCCAAATATTTCACATCATCAGGAGTCCCATAATCCCGGCCCTCCATAAACGCCAAAGCCTGCAAGGCCCGGTGCAAAGCCACCGCACCCCGGGGACTCACCCCCAGAGTAATCTCCTCATCCTCCCGCGTCGATCGCACCAAATCTACAATATACTGTTTCAAAGAGCCTTCCACCTTCACACCAGCGCACAAACGGCGCAATTCCTGCACTTCTTCCAAAGAAATACAAGGCTGCAAATCTTCAACAGCAAAACTATCAGAAAGCCGTTCCAACATTTGCAACTCTTCCAACGCAGCGGGATAGCCCAAAGTCAAAGACAAAGTAAACCGATCCATCTGGGCTTCCGGCAGCGGAAAAGTGCCTTGATATTCGATCGGGTTCTGAGTCGCAATCACAAAAAACGGCGTCGGAACATTTCGAGAAACTCCATCTACTGTCACCTGCTTTTCTTCCATCACTTCCAGCAAAGCTGACTGAGTTCGCGGCGTCGCCCGATTGATTTCATCGGCAAGCAAAACATTAGCAAAAACTGGCCCGGGCAAAAACTCAAACTCTCCGCTGCGCGGATTCCAAATATTAGTACCGGTGATGTCCGTCGGTAACAAATCGGGAGTGCACTGAATCCGCTGAAACTTGCCATCGATCGATCGCGCCAAAGACTTCGCCAGCAGCGTTTTTCCCACACCCGGCACGTCTTCCAGCAGCGCGTGACCGCCCGAAAGCACGGCTACCAGCACCAAGCGAATAGCATCCGCTTTGCCAACAATAGTTTTGCCTAGATTTTGTTTTAGCCGCTCAATATTTTGTCTCATATCCCTGATTTCTAATTGTTAATTGCTAATTGCTAATTGTCGAAAAGATATCAAGATTGCCAAAATCTTGAGTCTTTGCCTTGCGGACTTCGTATTTGTACAACTAGAATTTAGTCTGACTCATCTTGCACCATTTTTAAAACCGATCGCCCGTTCTAGATCGCATAATTATTAGACTTTAGCAGCTATAGCGGTTCTCAAGCGTGGTGAGGTATGGGGACGAGTCCTATGCCCTATGCCCTATGCCCTATGCCCTATGCCCTATGCCCTATGCCCTATGCCCTAGGCTATAATACGCTTCTAGCAATATCACAATCTGCCTGAATTTGAGTTTTGAGAGCTTCCAGAGAAGCGAATTTTTGTTCGGGTCGCAAAAACTCTACCAAACTCGCGCTCAAGGTTTGACCGTACAAATCCCCAGACCAATCTAACAGGTGAACTTCCACAGTGGGTTGCAGGCCGTCTACCGTGGGGCGGCAGCCAACATTCATCACCCCATTGACAAAAAATAAATTTGATGCTATGCCGGGGATTATAGATTTGGGATTTTCCCGCTGATAGGAAGAACTTTCCTCTTTCATCTTTTCCCCTCCATGCTTCACCGAGACTCGCACCGCGTACACGCCAAAACGTGGCAAAAATTTTTCCGGCGGCAGTTCGATATTAGCAGTAGGAAATCCGATCGTCCTACCCAGCCGCTGTCCCCCAACCACAGTTCCGACTAAACTGTAAGGTCGCCCCAACAACTGATTCGCTCTTGTGAGGTCGCCGGATGCCAGACCTTCGCGGATTGCAGAACTGCTGATCCGATCGCCCTCACCGCAATTATGCAGCGGTACAAGAGCAACATCAATACCGTAACCAGAGGCGATCGACTGCAAATCCACAGCCGTTCCAGCGCGTCCCCGTCCAAACCGAAAATCAACCCCCACACTAATTCGACTCGCTTTTAGTTGTCGCACCAAAATTTCCTCGACAAACTCAGAAGCAGTCAAAGCCGCAAGTTCTCGATCGAACGGCAGCAGCACAAGTTGCTCGACGCCCATTGCTGCGAGCAATTCTACCTTTTCTGCCAGAGGTGTCAGCAGTTTTTTCGGTTGACCCGTAAAAAATTCTTGCGGGTGCGGATCGAATGTCACCACAGTGCCGTAAAGCCGATCGACCCCATCAGAATCGATCCCAGAGAGGCTGTTGCCCTCTGCCCTAGGGCCTATCAAACCATCGAAATTATGGCGGCTGTCGGCTCTATCGGGCGGTGCTGCTGAGTCATTTTCGCAGGTCGCCGGATGTTCGCTTTCCAAATTTTCATCTCTGCCAGCGTTGGAGAGCAAGTTTTGCCCCGACGCAATAACCGTCGCAGAATTTTGCCCAGGCGATCGATTTAAAATTGGCTGCACGACTTGTCGATGCCCTAGGTGCAAACCATCAAAGTTTCCCAAGGCAACAGAAGTTGGAGTCAGAGCAGCGGTACAAGAAGAAGTTACCCACACGCTTAAAATTTTGACATACTTAGCCAGATTGCGATCGCCAGTCGATTTTAGATTTTAGATTTTAGATTTTACTCCACAGATAAATCTGGAAGGTTGAACTTTGGTCTAAACTTTTTGGTTTTCCACGACAGGAGTACGTGGCACGGTATCCGTCTTTGACTGAGGTCAATCGATTTTAGATTTTAGATTTTAGATTTTCGATTGAAGCATTGACCCCACGGATAAATTCGGGGGGCAAGTTTCATGGGATACAGGTTTTTTATTTCACCGGTCCTGAGTCTGCTTTCGGAATGAATCCGGGGGCTTGTATCCTGGATGCTTTCGGTCAGCCCTCGCTTAAATGTCAGATTTCACAGATCTAGATTTCAGAACCATCTGACAATCTCAAATCCATCAGACAGACACTTGAGGCGCTTGCACCAACGCTTCAGACAAATCGTTATCAGGAGGCAGCAATTGTAACGACAAACCTTCCCGCGCCATCAAACTATTCGGGAACCTTTGAGCCACTTCTTCTCCCACCCTGTCTAAAAACTCGTCATTGTGCAGCGGGTCGTGGTGAAAAATCACCAACTTTTTGACATTAGCAGCCTTTGCCACCTTCACCGCTTCCTGCCAAGTCGAATGTCCCCAGCCGACCTTGCTGCTCTTCTCCGCATAATACTCCTCATCGGTATAAGTAGCGTCGTAGATCAGCACATCAGCATCCTGAGCTAAATACAGCACATTTTCGTCTAAACGATCGGGAAAATGTTCGGTATCAGTCACGTAAGCAGCCGAATACCCCCGCCAGTTTACGCGGTAGCCTATAGCTTCGCCCGGATGGTTGAGCAAAGCAGTTTCCACCTTAATCTCTCCGATTTCCAGCGGTTTGCCCACTTCTATATCGTTAAATTTCAGGTCTGCCCCCATAATTTGCAGGGGTACCGGAAAATTGGGGTGCAGCATCTGGTCGTGGAGGCGCTGCTGGATAGTAGCCTTATTAGGAGCAATAGCCCCATAGATGTGAAAGCAGTTCCCAGGAATAAAAGCTGGGACAAAAAATGGGAATCCTTGAATGTGATCCCAGTGAGAGTGAGTAAAAAACATATGAGCTTTTACGGGCATCTGGGACAGAAGAGTTTGTCCCAAAACCCGCAATCCAGTACCGCCATCGAAAATTAGGCGACTGTCACCCACTCGCATTTCTACACAGGGCGTGTTGCCCCCGTAACGTACTGTTTCTGCTCCGGGAGACGCTATGCTACCTCTAACGCCCCAGAAGTGAACCGTGAATTGGTTTTGCATACTAGACATGGGTTTTCTTGCAAGATTGTTCCGGCGAGTTATCGGTAAGGTGTTTACATATTACTAAGGGCTTTACCATCAAACCCAAGTTCTTTGACGGTCGAGTTCCCCACTTGTTGGAAGTGCCAAGAGTCTCGCTCATCGCGAGAATGCAAAACTGTTGGGCTTGACAACTGAGCAATAAATTACAAGGTAGACTAATCAAGTCTCGATCGTAACTATTCTTTTCCTCTCTTCACTAGCCTAACCTCCGCAGACACACTTTGGGGCAGCAGTTCTGTCTGAGTTTGGTCAAAAGCCGCTGTTTGTTCCAGCCTCCGCATTTGCCGAACCTGATCGCGCGGTTGCTTGTTTGCCCTGCTGCTTTACGGGTTGGAACGCGGATGATGGCTTTCCTGCTATCTAGTCCGGTTGAGCGACCATAATATGCAGGTGTCGGGGCTGTTTTGCGCCGATATCTGGCTGATGTTGCCGATCGGGCCTAAAGGCGCCTCTACAAGAATGACGGTTAATTTACCCGACTTGAGATGGTCCCGCCATTTAACCCCTGCCCATGAGCATCAGGGACTCCTTTTTAGCAGAACCCGGTTTAACTAACTCAACTCCCATTAATTCCAAAATCTTAGCAGTTTAGGAATGCTTCTGCTATTAATTATCAAGCAATACTGTCTGGATTGTCTGCCCGCCCAGAGGCGGCGGTTCGTCCCGCTAGCGGTCAAGCTGAACCCAGCCTCATCTGACACCGGGTAGCAGCGACATCCCCAGCCTGCGGGCAAAAGGCTAAATTTTCGTCCTGCATTTCTTGGCGGACGAATTGAATCACTCAAAATTCCCCTATTTTCGGAAATTAAAAAATTTCGAGTTTTTGCCATCATGCCAACTCCGATCGGCATTCTGTCTCAAGAGTGATGCAGAAATATTCCCTGTTAACCTGTGGTGCTTTTCTCAACTATCTTCAATAGCTCTATTTTTGGTAAGGATTTCTCGGAATTCGGCGCAGTTGCGGTACTGGCCACGGGTTTGAATTTCGGGTATCATAGAGTCTTAGACTCTTGTTTGCCGAGAATCTAAATCACTGCTAAAAACGCCTGGATAACTTTAAGTTTTTTTTCAAAAAAGTCAGTATGAATCAAGTTAAAAAAACTACAAGCAAGCTGAATAGATCGCCTGTGAAAGTGTCCGATCGCACTTTGGAACTCGGTAATCTCCCCTTGAGCGACCTGTCTGTAGAAATGACGGATGGCCAAGCTTTGAGGAAATTTAGTTCGGACGATCGCCCGCCGGGAACCCCAACAGCCACAGGTCGGACTGCCGAAACAATGCGCTGGGGGGCAGATGGCAAGAGCGATCGGGCCCGATCGCCTGTGGTTTCTACTGCGTTTCTCAAGTGGCTGCTAGAGAGTTTGACTCGATCGAAAGGTTGGCTGGCAGTTGTCACCCTGGCAGCAGTTTGGGGGTGGTGGAACAGTCAGTTACTGTTTTCCACAGGCCTGGGGATAGCAGCGATGATGCTGGTTTACCGAGGGCAGTCGTGGGACTGGCAATTGCTGCGAGCAAAAGGCGAACAATTTTGGGAGGGCCCGAACCGCCGCTTCGTTTTAGCCGTCGGCACCGGCGGCATTGCTACCTTGGGCGCTTACATGAGTTTGGCGATTTGGGCTGACTCAAGCAGCCACTGGATGGCTTTGAGCCTAATTTTGCAGAATTTGGGCACGATCGCGATTCCCTGGCTGTTGCTGCGGCAAGGGTTGAGTCTGGGGGCCGCAAAAGATGAAGTGGTGCTCGATCGCATCTTGGCGGATTTGACTGATGCTGACCCCGTGAAGCGTTTGATTGCAGTGCGGCAAATGACCGATTTGGTGAATCAGGGTGGGTTTGGCCCTGTGAGCTCTGTCAAAAGTTCGTTAGCGAAGCCCTCGCAGAGGATCGCCCGTTCCCGCGCTGCCGAGTGCTTTCGCCTGATGCTGAGTCGGGAACCAGAAGCTTTAGTCCGCAATGCCCTTCTCGAAGGTTTGCAGACTTGGGACGCTACTTATGGCATGGCTTTAAAATCCAAAAGTCAAGTCATCGACTATTAGCTGACCATCAAAAGCGTAAAAAGTAATTTTATGAATATTCGGAGCTTTTACGCGTAGGGGAGCCCTAGGGTCGATCGGAGAATTAGACCCGATCAGATTGGGCGCCGGCATTTCATCCTGAACAATTGGGTTGCCGTCAATATCACAAGCAGATAAAACAGTTCGTCGCGAACTGGTGACAAGTCCTGACACCCAGCGAACTGGATACTTAAAAGTTACTTCTATCAGTCCGCTTTTGGGGGCTCCCATTAACACTGTTGCCCCAGAACCTGTGAAAAATGCTGGGTTTGAAGGTTGGATGGCGACGGCATTGCTAAAAGTAACCCCCCAATGTGCAAACTGGTGTTCTACTACTTCAAAGCATTTCAAGTCTTCTAAAGCTACCCGGACGATCGCAGGTACCGTGGCGCGCGATCGCACCTCTGACCCGGCGGCTGAGCGTTCTGGAGTGGCGACAAAAGACTTTTTGCTGTTTAAATCCATGCTTCGATAGGCTGTATCAAATTCTGCAAACCCGTCTGATTGAAGACTTTTCGCATCAACCATAAAACCCTCGCGATCCCTTTTTCTGAGCAGTTGCATTTTAGTAGACCTCCCTGAGATTAGTTGTTTCTTCTGTTTTGGAATTGATAACGGCGAGGCCCGTGATTGCCAAACCTGCAATTAGGAATCGAAACCCCATCACCCGCCCTCCAACAAAGACTTTCGACCTCAAAAGCCACTGCTCCGCAAAATATCGTGATTAATGATTTGTGATTGGCGAGCGTCGGCAAACCTGCCGCCTGCCTGAAAGCGAGTTCTAATAGTCCTCCTTTCCGAGCGCTTGCTTTCGGGGTTGGCGAACCGACTCTATTTTGTTGAGGGGTCTTACCCATCATTTTGCTATTATCTCCGATCGGCGGTAGTTTGCAAGGGTAAGGATAACTACACAGCCGAATTGCCCAAATCGCAAAACTTACTTGCTGTCTGTAGTTTCACGCTTCACCTGTACTAAAATAGATTTAAATCATTACTCAATCTTTACAAAAACGCCACCAGCTTTGCAAGTTTTTTAAATAAAGACGGGGCGACGGAAAAGAATCTAAAATATAACAGCGATTAAGGTTAGTTTATGCTTGTACCCCTCGGCTTCGGTCAGCGCTCGATAGTTACTTCTCTCGGCAGAATGGTCTACTACACTGCTGAAAAAATGCCTTGGATGGGGTTGCCGACCTCAACTTCGGAAAATAAGCCCAACTTAGTATTTTTTCACGGTTTTGGCGGCGGGTCGAGTGCCTACGAATGGTCGAAAGTTTATCCGGCTTTTGCGACAGAATATCGAATTTTAGCACCGGATTTAATCGGTTGGGGGCGATCGGAACATCCGGCAAGAAATTATCAGGTTGAAGATTATATCACAACGTTGATCGAATTTATCGAAAAAACTTGCGGTAGTCCGACAGAGGTGATTGCTTCTTCGCTAACAGGGGCGATCGCGATTCGAGCTGCGATCGCACGGCCGGATCTCTTCAAATCCCTAATTTTGACCATACCCAGCGGTTTGTCGGACTTCGGACAAGATTACGGCAGCAGTTTCTTCGCTAAGCTAGTCAACACGCCGATTTTAGATCGCTTGCTCTACAGTACCGGAATCGCCACAGACGGCGGCATCCGTAGCTTCCTAGAACAACGCCAATTTGCCGATTCGCGTCGCGTTTACCAAGAAATTGTTGATGCTTACCTCGAATCTGCTTTGGAACCAAATGCAGAATACGCAGCCCTGTCTTTTGTGCGGGGAGATTTGTGCTTTGATTTGTCGCTGTACATCACTCAGCTAACAACGCCGACAGCGATTATTTGGGGAGAAAAATCGCAGTTTACCGGGCCCGATATCGGCCAGCGGTTGGCAAATCTCAACCCCGAAGTAATCAAAGTTTTTCAACGTCTGGAAAACGTAGGTTTGACTCCGCAGTTAGAAATTCCCGCTGTCACGATTGGCTTAATTAAGCAATACTTAAAATTGCTTTCGGAAGGGTAAAGAAGTTCGGCAACGGATTTTGTAACGGATGTAACGGATGTAACGGATGTAACGGATGTAAAGGATGTAAAGGATAGAAGGAAGAAGGAATATGAATTCCCTCTTCCCATTAGCAATGACTACTGACTACTGACTACTGACTACTGACTACTGACTACTGACTACTGACTACTGACTACTGACTACTGACTACTCTTTTACTCGCACGTCGATAACGCTGGCGTTGAAAATGTACTTGTTGCCTTCAAGCTCTAGCGTAGTGCCAATTTTGACTTTCGTATTACCTAAAACCGGGCCATTTTCAGTAAGTTGACCTTTTCCCTCTAAGGTAAACATCATATTTTTGCTGAAGGATTCTTCTTCTCTGGGATCGGGGAGAGCTTTCAGAGTGCCGTTGGGCTGAGGAACTGCTAGGGTTCTGGTGAGAGTTTTGACAGATTTAATGGTAATCTGACCGGAGGGTTGATTGCGGATCACTACATTGATTTTATCGCCAGCTTTGAACAAATCTTGAACGTTTGTTCCTTTGAGACCGATCGCAATTGCATCAATTTCTACAGGTTTGACACTGGTGCCGACTTGGGCGACGGAACCGCCAGAAGTGCCGGGAAAGAAGAAGATTCCGACTGCAACTAGCAGTACGATTAGAGCTGCAGCTACGTCTAGGATGCTGAGTTTGCCGAACAGTCGGCCTTGAGAATCCAAAATTTTCATAAATCGCCTATTATACTGATAGCGACAGGAGTATGTTTACAAGCTCAGGACTTACACAGACATCGATGAAAAACAGATGCTGCTATTGCTGAGCTACCGCTGGCAATGACATACTTTATTGATGCGTAAGTCCTGAAGCTAAAAGATATTACCACAACGATCGCCCCAAATCCGCATGACTGGGGCACTTAACCCAGAAGGCAGTTGACGGCGGTTGGTTGGGCTGCGGGCCGATCGCCCAGAAGCTGGTGGGGGGGTGAAAAATTGGCAAAAAGCTAGAATAGCAACTAAGCAGCCTCAAATTGCGTCTGCCTATTTAGTGACTTTTCGAGTTTTTCCTACAATTTTATCTAACTTCTGGCACGTATCACTCATGTTAAAAAATTTTTGGTTGACTTGCCGGCGTACTTGTGGCCGGGGGATTTATCTGTTTCTGTCCCTGATGGTGGCTGCGGGTATCTGGGTGGTTTCCCCGGAACCGACTCAAGCATTTTCTTTGCCTGAACTGATTTTCCGAGGCATTCAAGTTATTCAATTGTCGAATATGTCCGATCGCCAAGAGGTGACTATTGGCCGACAAATTAATCAGCAGTTAACCAACAGCGAGTTTAAGATTGACCGCGATCGGGACACTACAGAATATATCAACCGCATCGGTCAACGACTCGCTCAAGAAAGCACTCGCCCGAATATTCCTTATACTTTTCAAGTCATTGACGACGACGCGATTAATGCTTTTGCAACTATGGGCGGTTTTGTTTATGTGAATAAAGGTTTGATGACGGCGGCGGACAATGAGGCAGAATTGGCCAGTGTGATCGCCCACGAAATCGCTCACATTAATGCTCGCCACGCGATTAAACAAATGCGTCAAATGGCCATAGCTTCAGGTGTAGCTTCGGCGACTGGACTCGATCGCTCTCAGGCGGTTCAGATTGGGGTGGAATTGGCCTTGCGGCGCCCCCACAGTCGCCAAGCTGAGTATGAAGCCGATCAGTTGGGATTGCAAACTATGGGGCGAGCGGGCTACGCTCAATCTGGGATGGTTGATTTTATGAAAAAGTTGCTCAACAAGCCTTCTCCTCCTAGCATTTTGAGCACTCACCCGGCAACTGGCGATCGCATTGCTGCTATTTCACAGGCTATAGATCCGGATCTTGCTAGCGGTGAAGGTTTGAATAATGAGGATTACAGGCTAGAAATCCGCAGGCTTTTGGGCTCGTAGAAATGTAAATCAGTCAGGCAATCTCTTCTCTTCTCTTCTCTTTTCTTACTTCGCGATCTTCGCGTCTTCGCGGTTGATTAAAAAACAAATCCAGTTACTAGGGTAAGTCAGCAGCAAGTTAATTGCGATTTAATAGATATCACATCTTGCACCATTCTCAAGAACGGGCTCTCCGGCCCGTTCCACAAGAGATAAATTTTCTTGTGGAACAGGCCGGAAAGCCTGTTCATAAAAGAATTATTGACAATGGTGCAAGATATAAGATAGATCCGACTTAAACTGACATACCCTAAAACTACAAATTGATTTAACACTGCTGTTGAACAATAGAATCGATCGCAGCTTGGGGGGGTGCAATCGGCTGCGGCTTCAATTGCCTGACAACTTCGTCAAACGGCAAAATTCGGACTTGATTGTTAAATACATTTACTTGATAAACTCTGCGGTAGCTGAGGTCAAATCCTGTCAGCCAGCCGCTTTTGGGATGATAAGCACCCGTGTCAATATCCAACCACCCTTCGCCCCTGACTAATTCGCCCGGTCTGACCCCATGAAAGGTAAAGGTGATCGTGTGACCGGTAATAATTAATTTATTGGGAAAATAGGGTTTCGACATGGTGTGAAATTCCCTGCGAATCCAACACAGTTGTTCGATCGACTGTTCATCGATCGACAGATGGGGGTCAACGCCGGCGTGAACCAGCCAGATGTCCCCTAAGTCCAGGTGCGTGGGGAGCGATCGCAGCCACTCTAAGTGTTTATACGGCATCATCCCTGTATCTCTGTAGCTCGCTACTGTCGCATCGCCACCACTGTATAGCCAAGATTGCCACGCTCGCATATCCATAGGCGTCCCCGACAAAGCCTCCAGCATCAGTTGTTCGTGGTTGCCCAACAGAGTTTGGTAGGGGCTTTGCTGCACAAAATCTAATACCTGAGCGCTTTTGGGGCCACGATCGATTAAGTCTCCCAAAAAATAGACGCGATCGTTCGAGCTGGGGGCAAGTGCCTCTAGCAGGGTCATTAAGCCGTCGTAATGCCCGTGTACGTCCCCGATAACAATGCGCCGATGCTCCATTGTGTTTATCCGCTTCCCTGACTCAAAAGCCCCATCTCTAGCTTATAGCATCTGATTTTGCTGCTATTTGCCTCCCCTCTTTTACGGTGGAGGGGTGTCACCCATTATACTGCTTTGTATAAAGATTCTGTAAAGCTCGCCAGTCTCTGTTTGCGTAGCTACTGGTAGAAACACAGGCAAGCTGTTAATTGTGCTTCTGCAACTGCTGTTACTGAGGCAAAGCTTTGAGTTATTTCACGCGCTAGGGTGTAGGGTGCATCAGCGATTAGCCGACCGATTAAGTCGAAAATAATCCTAGCTGATACCCCCTAAAATACGATCGAGCCTTAACTATTGTTACTGAGTCAAAGCTTTGAGGAATGTCTGGAGTTCTGCCAAAAAACCTTTCTTTTTTAGAGGTTTTGCAGGTGCGGTGGAGTCAGGATCGGCGCTTGGGAGAGAAGCGGCTAAAATCCGCTCTAAATCGTCTCCGACAGGTTTTTGGGCGGTTTCAGAAATTAGTTTGTATTCGTCGTTTGTTTCCAACCACACTTGCCAGGATTGGGGGTAGCAGCGGAATAAAGCAGCAGTGTCTAGGGGTCTGATATAGTAGCAGGATTCGATTTTGCTGAGGAATCGATCGCGCAATTGGCGGCCCGCATAGCCTATACCTATGGTGGCAACATCTTCGAGGCGCGGGTTGAGTAGAATTACTGGGCGACCGGCCGCAGCTATGTAAAGTTTTTCGACTTGGGCAACTTCTACGGCTGCTGGATTGATCAAAATGAAAAGTTGATCTTCCGGCGCTATTTTATCTTCAACAGGAGTACGACTGCTGCCTAAATCAGTGACTTTAAACGGTGTTTCTCCCCAGTCACGGCGCGCGAGGGCTGCCGCACCGGTGTCGGGAAAAAATACTTTTACTCCGGGGTAGATTTCCTCAAATTCTGGGAGGAATTGTAGGGTGATAGACTGTGCTTGCAGGGCGATTTCTGGAAATACTAATTCGACTTGCAGTAGAGTTTTGCCGTCCGAGAGGGCAGCGGCGGTTGCAATGCGGGATTGGGCGATCGCCTCGTTGAGATCCTTGGGCAGTTCTGTCATTAATCTTATTGTTTTTACTCGACTTCTCTCAATCTAATTTTACCTGAGATATTGCACCATTCTCAATTACCTATTTATGAAGGGGCAAGATGCCCGTTCCACAAGAAAATTCACTCTTTGTGGAAAGGGCATCCGGCTTTCCGTTTAGGAACAGGCTTTTCGGCCTGTTCCACAAAAAAAATTGACTCTTTGTGGAACGGGCATCTTGCCCGTTCTGGAGCATAATGCAATATCTAAGTTTTACCGCCTCAAGCAACAAAAGCTAACACCGACACGGGTGAACCGGAACCTCCCAAAAGGCGCAATATTCCGATAACTAAAGTCATTTCAGCCGCAGGTAACAAGTCTAGATTTGCTAGATTTTCCAGCACTATTCGCTGCTTTTCCAATACCAATTTGTTAACCGCAAAACTTTCATCTCGCCCGGTATCGACTCCGTGAGTGTCGGTTCCAACTCCCGCGATAGAGCGTTCTTCTAGCAAAAATTGAGTGGCTGCTTTGCCAAATCCCGGAAAGTGGCAAATTCCGCGATCGTCTCGGTTGAAAAATGCTTTCTCGTCCTCCCATTTTTCTTGCCACCCAGTATACAATAAAACTAGATTTGCCGGTTCTATAAGTTTGTGCTGCCGTTCCCAAGTCAATATATCATCAATTGTTAAAGTGTAGTCGGGATTGGCAAGACTTTGCTCTCGGATGTCGATCGCAATTGCGGGCACAACGAGCGACTGCGGGGAATAATTATCAATGCTGGCGCCTCCTGCATAAAAGCTGTTGGGTGCGTTGATGTGAGTGCCACTGTGTTCACCCATCGAAAATTTTCGCAGGAAATACCCGTCTGTTTCTATTTGAGATACTGTGGCAATTTCTGTCGCTGGATCTCCTGGCCAAATGGGAATATTTGGGTGAATTGAATGGGTTAAGTCTACAATTTTGCTGTAGGCGATCGTTTTTAAGTTATTTGAGTTAAAGTTGTTTATCATCAGGTTAAATATATCTATTATTTATTAAACCAAGTTGATCTTTTGACCTTCTGCGAGATAAATCTAAAATCTAAAATCTAAAATCTAAAATCTAAAATCTAAAATTCGATTAGTCGATCGAGCGTTGCTTCCATCACATCCTTTGTTTGCCCGGAAACAGTATACACCAAAGCTTCTCGATAAACTCTCCCGGCGGGGTGTAGCACACCGTTAGCAGCGCCGCTAGAAACTGCAACTGCAGCGTGCCCGCAACGCACCGCTAAATCAATGGCTTGAGCTCGCAACGCTAATTGTTCTGCTTTCGAGCTATGTTGAGATTGTGAGAAATTCTGTTTTAGCCGATCGAGCTTTTGCTCTAGTTTTTGGCAAGCCGCCGTTATAAAAGGTGAATTCTTAGCAGCCGCCGCTGCTGCAATTACATCTAATCCCGCTCGAATACAGCCAAAAGTACCCGGAACAAAATTCAGTATATTTTTGCTGTCGTTTTCCGAAATCCAGCCGACAGGTTTAACTGAAATTATTTCCGATTCATGCAGCAACCAATTATCGAGAGTTGCTGTCACAGTATTAGTCGAGTTCATGGCGATTAACTGCATGATTTCGCTACAAGATATTTTACCATATTCGCCTTCAATATTGGCAAAAGGCACTAAACCGAAAACAGCGCGTTCGTCAGGAAGTACCGCCGCTACAATAAACTTTTGAAACAAGCGAAAACCTGTTACCCAAGGAACTTTTCCTAACAGTAAATAGCCATCTTTTGTGGGAGTTGCGGTGACGGCCGGATTGCCCGATCGCCTCAAATGCGAAAACCCAATACCCAAGCGTAACTCTTTTTGGGCGATCGCGGGCAAGTATCTGCTTTTTAGCATTTCATTGTCGCTGTTGGCAATCATCGCAGTTGCGCTGTGGTGCTGAGTTTGCAGGAAAGACAAAGCGCCGGAATATCGAGCCGTCAATTCCTGATATTTGTAAAAAATCTCCGGTGCAATTTCGGCACCGCCCCATTTTTGGGGAACTCGCAATGCTAAGAGCGATCGATCTTCCAATCCCGCAACTGCTGTTTTCAGGGCTTCCGAGTCGCTGTCGATAATTTCCGCGTGGGGTGAAACGCACTTTTGTAGGTAAGTTTCTGTGGTGTTGAGAATATCTTGAAAATCCATGTTTTATAATTATTTTATAGCAGAGGTAGGGACGCGGCAGTGCCGTGTCCCTACTTATTTCCTCACATTGTGCACCCTTATCAAGAACAGGCAAGATGCCTGTTCCACAAGAAATAAATTCTATCTATTGTGGAACGGGCATCTTGCCTGTTCATAAAAGGCTGACTGAGAATGCCAAAACTAACTCATTGCCACACTTTCCAAGGAGCCTTCCCTTCATCCCAAAGTTCGTTTAAATACTTGTACTCTCGAAAAGTATCCATCGCAAAGAAAAAGCCGTCATGACGGTAAGCCATCAACTGTCCGTCTGCAGCCAAACGCTGCATCGGCTCCTGTTCTAAAATACAATCATCTCCCCCCAAATAGTCAAATACCCGGCGGTTAAATATCATATATCCAACACTGATCCAGCCATCTATTTGAGGTTTCTCAGAAAACTGTACTACGCGGCTATCGCTGTCTACATCCAAAATTCCAAAGCGAGAAATCGGGCGAAATGTAGTGACAGTTGCCAGCTTACCGTGAGACTTGTGAAAATCCATCAAGGCGTCAATATCGACATCAGCAACTCCATCGCCGTATGTCACCATGAAATTCTCGCGATCGATATATTTTTCGATTCGTTTTACCCGCCCTCCTGTCATGCTTTCCGCGCCAGTTTCAGCCAGTGTCACCTTAAAATCTTGTTCAAGATGCTCCTCGTGATAAGTGATAATATTTTGGCGTCCCAGACAGATAGTAAAGTCATTGTTCATGGCTTCATAATTGAGGAAATATTCTTTAATCATGTTGCCGCGATAGCCCAAGCACACAATAAAGTCTTGGAAACCGTAGTGTGCATATATCTTCATGATGTGCCAAATAATTGGATGCCCCCCCACCTCAACTAAGGGTTTGGGACGAAATTCTGTTTCTTCTCTGAGACGAGTACCGAGACCACCTGCTAGGATAACTACTTGCATTTTTTCAATTTTTTAAAGATGATTAATTAATTTATCATCAATAATCAGTGATTTATTCAAAGAATTATTAACTTTTTCTCATAGTGAGTGAAGCTTTGTAAACCACAGAAATCACAAACTATTCTCAATAATCGTATGCTGGGCGCCCAGCCCCCTCTATTTACGTCTATTTATGAATAATCCTAGGGTGCGCGCCCAGAACAATGTATTTAAATATTGCGGGAAATTTCTACTTAACCGTAGGTCGCGCACTGCACACCGTATATTTAAATGCGGCGCGCTATTTCTAACTTATACCAATTTTTTATGAGGTTGCATAGAATCCGATTCCCCCTAGCCAAGAGGGCGGGCACGGGGGCACCGCCCCTACTAAGGGGGGGACAAGATTCTTCTCTTTCGTCCCCCTTATTAAGGGGGAGTAGGGGGTATGCGAGGGGGATCGAGATATGTGCAACTTCACATTAAATTGGTATTACGAATGGTAGATTAGGAAATAGACAAACAAAGCCAACACCTCTACTAAATATAAGGAAGAGATTCAACAGCAATGAAAACTCAACTCGATCGCCTAAAAAAGTTTTTAGGTATCCTGTGTGCGATCGCCTCAATAATTATATTATTCCAATCGGCTATACCGGGTGTTTACGCCACGGTTGTTGCACCGAAAATCTCAACCATATCACAAACCACCATAGCTTTTGTACCCAACATACCGGGCGGCGGATTAGACTTTCACGAATCAGCAGGAGGACACACTTTAGAGAGACACGTTGGTAAAACAGAAGCACAACTAGCACAGCGACTCGCAAGCGAAACGAGAATTCCTGCCGCATCTTCTTTTACTGATCGTTCCGTCGCCGAAGCGGCTATTGCAGAAGCAATGAACAGAAATCAAAGTGCGATCGACTCTTGGGTGAAAAGTCGAGGCAATCGTTATACGATCGACTACAATGCCAACAGAATAATTGGCATTACTGTGCGTCGCCGCGCCTCCAAAGCAACTTCAACATCTCGCCTGAGAATCGTCCTCCAGCGCCGCGCCAAATTACCTCCCGGATACTTTATTCTCACAGCTTATCCCCAATGATCGATCAATTTCCTCATTTAACCCAATTTTTCAGTTCCTACTTTCACCAAGACTGGCCGTTAGAAGCTGACACTCCCAGCGATGTAGTGAACAACTACCGCAGCAGCGAACCGCGCCCAAGTGTTGAAGCTGCATCGCAAGAGATCAGCAAACTGCTAGAAATGCCGATCGCCCCCGCCGATTTAGAAGCATTCATCCTCGATGAATTAGGGTGTTACTACGACCCACAATCCGAAAATCAAACAGTCCGAGAATGGTTGGAATCGGTGCAAAAATCTTTGAATAATCCCAGCTAAAATCTATATATTTGTAAGGACGCGGTAGTGCCCTGTCCCACAATTTGTCTATATATTTGTAAGGACACGGCGCCGTGCCCAATGCGTGTCAAATTAAGCTTTTCGTCCGCTAGTCCTCGCGCCTACCCGCCAGTCCGCCAGGGAATGAATTCCACGGGGCTTATAGCCAAAGTCCTCTAAAAGAGGACTGAATAATTCATTAGTCCTCTTTTAGAGGACTTCAGCTTTGAGGCAGGGGTTTCAACCCCTGTCGGACTATCGGTTTAACGTTAAGTAGACACCAATGGGCTTTTGGAGTGTCTCTACAAGTTGTTCACAATCTAATAGGATAGCTAGCTCACTTGCTAACCGTCAATAAGTAGCCTTCGTGGACGTTGAAATTAGGGATAACATAAGCCAAGCTGCCGCTACCCACGGAAAAACTTTCTTCTTTAACGGTGACAAGCTTTGGCACGGATCCTTCTTGATTGTTGGGAATCTTTTCTAACTTTAGAGTTATTTTCTGACCCCTTTGAATACCTAGCTGCTCCAAATTGCCGAGGGTTAATGTTACCGTTGTTGCTGAGGAAAAATTGGGGTCGAAATAACCTAAAAGTACCTGTGCTTTACCTTCAGGATTTGACTTGCTGGCTAAAGCGACAAGGCGATTGTTATTTGACCAACTCCGCACCCGCGAATTAACTCCGTCAGCATAAGCTTTGTAAGCCCACCAAGCTGCTCTTGGCTCAAAAGTATTAGGCGTGACCATCCCACTCAGCGTATTATTGAAGCAATTGCTAACTTTATTTGGCCCTTTAGTATCCCAACAAGCTCTGCAAGCACCGTCAGCTTTTGCATACTCTAAGTTATACAAATAACCTAAGATTTCCCCCGGCTGGTACTGCGCTAAGTTCCCGACAATTTCGTTGACGTAAATTTTTTGCAATTTCAGTTCCTTGTAAGAGGGACTTTGCTGAAAATTGCGTTTAGCCTCAATTACGTGATCGTCAACAAATAAAATCATCGTGTCGTTAAGTTCGTGCCATGAGAGGAAATTAACTTCAAGTTTGTTAGCCTTGCAGTAATCCAAAAAAGCGGCGAGATATTCTTTGCTGTAGCGGCCGAGGCTCGGCCCGCCAATCATTGCTGACGGCCCCAATTCTTCCCGCAAGATTTTGTAAGCTCTTTTGTAAGTTTCAAAGAATTGTTCTCTGCTTCCGTTCCAAAATGGATCTTTCCAATCTGGCTCATTCCATACATCCCAAATAATTTTTTTGCCTTTATTTTGCTGAGCTAATTGCCGCACGAATGCTTCCCAGGCGGGGTAGTTTTGATAGGGCCAGCCATTGGGATTGCTACCGTAGCCCCACAAGTCGCTAACTACTAACTGAAACTCGGCTCCGCTGGCGATTATGCGATCGTAAATATCGAGTCTCCCCGCCCGCCAAAGTTTGGGCTGCAAGGGTTTGATAGAACTATCCGGGGGTTTTGCGGTATCGATTCCGTGCAGGATGCCGCTCATGGAAATTGTACCGGTGGCTGGCTGTCCAAAATCTACTGTAACGTTCGATCGCAGTTGGGCGATCGCTCTTGGCTGTCCCAAATAGGCTATTAACAGAACAGTGACAATAGCTAAACAAATTGGCAGCAGTTTATTAATACGTGGGAACTTGAATGTAAATTGCATATCTTTTCTTTGGTTGATGTTTTGTGGAAGGGGCCGGAGAGCCCGTTCCTAAGAATGCTGCAAGAGCTCAGTTTTAACGAACCGATGAAAACACTTCAAAACCCTGTAAGCTGTTGTACCTTTAAATAGGGTATAATAAAAAAGGAGTTTAGTCAATCTCTACAAAAATGCCAGCTAAAAACC
>NZ_JAUBTT010000089.1:11268-36244 GCF_036705125.1 Microcoleus sp. B7-D4 | reverse complement strand
CCAGAATTTAAGCAATTGTCAATTTTTGACTGGCTTGAATAGATGGAATCCCGCGGTACGGCCGGGGTGGATGTCAAATTCTACCTAAATCCTGTAAAATATAAAATCTCAAATAATTATGATAATTTATTTTTATAAAGTAGAGGAGCCTTACGGCTGCTTTTCTAATTTTTCACTACACGACATTTGTCTGCACGGTCAATATTGGTTGACTGTAGAACATTACTATCAAGCCCAAAAATTTGTCAGCACTGATGAAAGATTAGTGGCGACGATTCGAGCCGTACCGACTCCTCAAGAAGCCGCCAAATTAGGTCGCGATCCCAACCACCGGATTCGCGCTGATTGGGAAGCGGTGAAAATTCCCATTATGCGCGAAGCAGTTTTAACTAAGTTTCTCACTCATACAGACATTCAAGCTATTCTCCTCGCCACAGGGGATCGAGTGATTGTCGAGGATTCGCCAACGGATTACTACTGGGGGTGTGGCTGCGACCGAACCGGTCAAAATCATTTGGGTAAAATTCTGATGAGCGTGCGCCAAGAAATTAGTCAGCACCAGGGGCGCTGATAGAAGCTCAAATTCTTTCGTTAATTCTCATTATATGAAGTTCTACAACAAATGTCAACTTATCCTAACAATGAAGAATTCTCCTAGTGAGAGTTTAAGATTGCGAGAAATTTATAAGAGCATTAAAATAATAATTACTATTTGCTTAAGTCGCTCTGCCTGTTGAAGGCAAGGATTAAACCGGCGCGATCGCAGATTTTACTTACCCCAGCCCACCAGAGGCGATACACCGTCGTCTCTGACAAGTGCGCGACGGATTAATTGTACAGATCGGTTGAGTCAAAAACTCAGGGTGAGGCATTTGAGTTTAAACGCTCCCACAGCACATCAAAACTTCTTATTATCATTGTATAAGTACAAAAGGAGATTTATGCAACTCAGAGAAAATACGCAAGAATTACATTATAAACTAGACAGAGAAGTTTTGATACGGCGGATAACAGAACGCATTCGCCAATCTCTAGAATTAGAAGATATTTTAACCAGTACGGTAGCAGAAGTGCGGTCTTTTTTGAAAACAGATCGCATTATGATTTACAGGTTTAGTGCCGACGGCAGTGGAGAAGTTGTTGCTGAGTCAATTAATAACAACCATCTCCCTTCCTTGAAAGGACTGCACTTTCCAGCAGACGACATTCCTGCCAGGGCCAGGGAGATGTATGTCACTTTGCGCCAGCGGACAATAATAGATGTTAACTCCGGGACGATCGTCCTGAGTCCCCTCGATGCAGCAGACACCGGTCAACCTTTAGTAAAGGAAGAGATCCACTACAGATCGCTCGATCCTTGCCACACAGCTTACCTGATGGCAATGGGAGTGCAATCTTCCTTAGTCGTGCCGATTTTGCACCGCAGGATCGCGTCGGAAAACAGCAAAACAGATATCTGCCAGGCTGCCACGTGTCTGACTCGATACGAGCCAGGAAATAATCAAAAAATTCACATCGAACTGTGGGGACTTTTAGTGTCTCACCACTCCGCGCCCCTCAATATTTCACCAGCAGATTTAGAAGTAGTTCAGCTCGTATCAGATCAATTGTCTAGCGCTATAGCCCACGCGCTCCTCCTCCAGCAAACCCGCTCTCAAGCGGCCCGCGAAGCTACCGTGAGCCGCATAGCAGCCCTGTTGTATGGTCACGTAAACATTCAACTGCAACAGGGTTTAGAAGCCACCGTCACCGCTTTGGGCGGTAGCGGCGGCCGACTCTATCTCAACCAGCCGAAAATCAACGGTGAAAAGTTATCATATCCCAAGATTGAAGGAGGATTGCCAATTGCCCCAACCCACAGTGATGCTACCTTTGAACTGTTCACCACAGGAGAACAACCGACACTTCCCAACTGGGAAAAAGTTAAGGCGATCGAAGCTCATCCCCTCTGGCAGGAATGGCTAACTAAAGGATTCAAAAATACCGAACAACTTCCCAAATTGGCGAGTTTTACTAATTCTCAATTCCCCGTTGGGATAATTACAGACTTATACAAAGAACCTCTATTTAGAGTTTTAGTTCCCGCTTTCCAATCTACTAAAATTAGGGGGTTGCTGGTAATTCCCCTCCACTACAAACAACAAGTAGTCGGCTGTTTGACCATTTTTCGCAATGCAATTGATACGGAAAAAATGTGGGCGGGCAGCTTTGACAGCAGCGCGGCACAAACCCTTCCCAGACAATCCTTTGAACTCTGGCGAGAAATAAAAAAAGGTCAGTCGCCCGAGTGGAAGTACGAGGAAATTGAGCAAGCTTTAGCTATAGGCAGCCAATTTTGTTCGGCAATTGGGCAGTACGTTCTTAATAAAGAAGTGCAAACTCTGAATGCCAACTTGGAGCGCCAAGTTCAAGAACGCACCGCCCAATTGCAAAAATCCTTGGACTTTGCCAAAGTATTGACGCGAGTTAGAGACCAGATTCGCAGCACCTTAGATTTAAAAATAATACTGCAAACTATTGTGCGAGAAGTCAGAGTTTTGTTGGATACCGATCGCACGGTAATCTACCAATTTGCTGCCGACAAAGAGGGCGAGGTAGTTGTCGAAGCTGTTTGCGGCCAGTGGCGGTCAATTTTAGGTATCACATCTCCACAAGGATGCTTTCCCGAAGGCTCAGAGTGCTTTTATAGAGCCGGACGGGTGCGAGCAATTAATGATATTTATACTGATGATTTAACACCCTGTCACCGCGAATTTTTGGAAGAGTTGCAGGTGAGAGGAAGTTTAATTGTGCCCATGATGGGCAAAGATTCGCAATTGTGGGGGTTGCTGATTGCCCATGAGTGTTCTGGGCCGAGAGTTTGGCAAACTGCAGAACAGGAATTGCTGCAACATTTAGCTGCTCAAGCTGCGATCGCCATTCACCAAGCAGAACTTTATCAAGAAAGTCTTAATGCAGCAACTGCCGATCGATTAAAAGCCGAACAGCTAGCTAAAACAGTCACAGAATTGCACAATACCCAAGCCCAACTGATTCAAACCGAAAAAATGTCCAGTCTCGGACAACTCCTCGCCGGAGTCGCCCACGAAATCAATAACCCCGTTAACTTTATCTACGGCAATCTCTCCCACGCCAGCGAATACACCAAAGATTTACTCTGCTTGGTAGAACTCTACCGCCAGCACTACCCCAATCCCAACCCAGAAATTAGCGAGTGCTCCGAAGCAATCGACATCGAATTTCTTGCCGAAGATTTGCCAAAAATTTTGGGTTCCATGACAGTCGGAGTTGAGCGCATCCGCCAGTTAGTTGTATCTTTGCGTAATTTTTCCAGGAGCGATCAAACCGAGAAAAAAGCCGTTGACATTCACGAGGGCATCGACAGTACCCTGTTGATTTTGCAGCACCGGATCAAAGCCAATTCCGATCACGACACCGTAGAAATCATTAAAGAATACGCCAATTTGCCCTTAGTAGAATGCTATGCCAGCTCGCTCAATCAGGTATTTATGAATCTGATAGGTAATGCCCTTGACGCCCTAGAAATGGGAAAAAAAGAGCGAGTTATGAATCTTCCCTTTAAAGCGGCAAGTGCAGCGGCGACGCATTTAAGCTCCCAAATACTGCCTATCGAGTCAGGAGATATAAATGCGACCACCGAGTGTTTGATTCCTGATTTCCCATCCCCTTGCATTCGGATTCGCACTGAATTAATCGATGAAAAAACGGTAGGAATTTGCATTGCCGACAATGGTCACGGCATCCCCAAAGAGTTAATCTCTCACATATTTAATCCGTTTTTTACTACTAAACCCGTAGGTCGGGGCACGGGTTTAGGACTGTCTATCAGTTACCAAATTGTAGTTGAGAAACACCAAGGCGTACTTAAATGTGTTTCTGTACCCGGTCATGGTACAGAGTTCTGGATCGAGATTCCGCTGAATTAACTAGAACAACCTAAAAAACTTAACACCCAGAGTCCCGACTTCTTTAAGAAGTCGGGACTCTAACATCGGACATCAAGAAATTATTTTATCTTCATCGCAGAGAGAGATAATTCGATTCACAAAAGCTTTTAGCTCTGGACAAGCTTTAATCGCAATCATCAGATCGTTGTTTTTCAAAATAGCCATTCCATCAATCACTTTGTTATAGTCTTTTCCGCGTTTTCCAGAGCTAAAAATCTCCTTAATCCAATAGTAAGGTGGCTTTTGATGATTCACTGTTTCAGGCGAACCGCTAGGAGCAGAAAGATTGTGTTTCGCTAGCTTCTGGATAGTTGTCCAGTAGGGAAGAAGCCATGCTTCAAAATCATGTGATGCTGTGTGAGGATAGAATTTTGGGTTTTCACCTACCCATGTCCTCATTTTCTCTTTAGCATCATTGGCATCTTTAAAGTCCGGCTTTCCGGTATAAACGTCTGTAAGTGCAATTACAGCATCATAGCCATCATTATCGAGCAATACTCCGGACAGTTTTTGAGACCGAGGCTGAAACCCTCATTCTACCGTTAGCATTTGACCTCACTGAGAAGGTGGAAACCCGCATTCTGCCGTTAGTGATTGAAAACTGTCCGGACTATTGATCGAGGAGAGTTTCAACTATTTTCTTGAGTTTCCCTTGCTTGGGAATTCCACCATGTTGTGGTTTAAAGTCTAGTCTGGGCATTTTTTGCTCTAAACGACTTTGCAGAAACTCATGAAGCTTCTTTCTAAATGCCATTTCAGTAGCACCTTCAACCAAAATAGCAATTCTCATGGACGGCCACCCATCACATTCATTTCCCAAACCTGGTCAAGACTGTAATCTTCTAACCATTTATCCAGGTTAAGAGTGTCAGCCCACCTCATTTTTGCCTCCCCTTCTTCCAAATCGCAGACCAAAATCTCGCTTGGATCGAGAAATCTGATGAGTCGATCTGAGTGTGTTGCAACTATCAGTTGAGTGTGTTTTGAAGCTTCTCTCATTAGATAAACTAAGTGTCTTAAGAGTTCCGGGTGTAGGCTAACTTCTGGTTCATCTAGCAACGTAATAGTTGTTAAATTTTGACTTTGCAGGAGCGCAACCAACCAGAGGAAGCGCAGCGTTCCTTCTGATAGCTCATGGACATAGAAAGGCTGAGGAAAATTTCTATCTGTCCAAGTCATAGACATAGTTCCTGCGGCAACCGGAGGAAAGTTTAATCGATCGAAATCTGGAAAGGCAGCAGAAATGATATTTTCAACCATTTCAAAACTGTCTCGATCCGTCTCCCGAAGGTCATAAAGACAGGAAACGAGGTTTTCACCGCTTGCTCCAGGCAACTTTGCAGGGCGCATTGCTTGAGGTAGACGGATTGGACTTTTCTCTGAAACATCGAGTGCTCCATAATATGTGCAAGAAGCAAGGCTCTTTCTCAGGTTCTCAGGTTCACTATACATTTTAGGAACTTGAGAAAGCGATGTTTCGAGAGGATTATGCTCCCAATTCGGTCTCAGAAGTTCACTGCCTTCTTGAAAATATTTAATATTCAACCCTTGTGATTCAATATACTTGAATGGTTCAGCTCTGTTGGGATTTCTCTGCTGTGTTAAAGATTCGTCTCTGACTTCATAGGACAAACCTTTGGGTGACAATGTTAAGCTGTACTTCAAAGGTTGTTCCTTTGGCACTTGCATTGAAATTTCAATTTCAAGTTCTTGTACTTTACCTCTTGTCAAAATTTCATTCAAGCCGCCTTTAAGTTGTAATAAATTATGTAAATTTCCACTTGCTGAAGCGGCTAGTATTGAAAGAACATCTAAAAAAGAAGTTTTTCCTGCTCCGTTTGCACCAATCATGACGATGAGATTTCTCATCTCAAGCTCAATATTTTGAAGACGCCGAAAACCCCTTACTGATATATTTTCAAATCTATTCATATTCCGTCCTTAAATAGTAAAACTAGCCTAGACACATATATTGAGACTAGGCTAAGTATATCTGCCTTACAGACATTAGAGGTTTAGTAAAGCCAGATGGGTGTATGAAACGCTCTGCATCGCTTGGGTTGGCGCTGCATGAAAAGTCGTTGGAGCAGGCCGTTCACAAGTCTTTAAGGCAAGATCAACTTCACCAGAACAGAACCGATCGAACCGAGAAGACTCATAAAGTCGCCGCGGCTGGAAGTGCGGGGTTCCGTAGGCTTTTGGCGCGCCACAATGGCTTCGCCTAACTGCTTTGACAACTCCTCACCTTGGGGATTTCCTTGATCTGCAAAGAGTTTGTTTGCTATTGCAGCATCTTGAGCCGCACCGGCGAACTCTCCCAAGTCAGCGCGAGACATACTGCGCGCAAAATAAACGGCTGCTAAATCCGATTTCAGATTCAGGGCTTGATTGTAATAATCAATGGCGTTTCTGTAGTTTCCTGCTTGAGCTTCCAGCACTCCCAACCGGTAGAAGTCTTCAGCGGTGCCGATATTTGTTGGCATTCCTCTAGCTCCGAGCAGTTGCGCGTTAGTTAAATTGGCGTTGAGCAAATTGGCGTCGCTGAGATAGGCACTTCTCAAGTCAGCACCGCTGAGGTTGGCACCGGTGAGGTTCGCCCCCGTCAGGTTGACGCCAAACAGGCTGGTGCCGCTGAGGTTGGCACCGCTGAGGTCAGCCCCGGTGAGGTTGGCTCGGCTGAGGTTAGCCAATCTCAAGTCAGCACCTTTGAGATTGGCTCCGGTTAAGTTGGCTAAAACCAAGCCAGCACTGCTGAGGTCGCAGTTGGGGCACTGTCGGGTGGCTAGTAATTGTTGCGTGTGTTGGATGTTCTCGGCCGCTGCAGGAGCGATCGGGGCGATCGCGCTCAGCAGCGTTGCAGCAGCGAGGATTCTGAGTTTCATTTTAACCGTCCAAAATCCAAAATATTAAATCTAAAATAGCTTTTCTCGAAGCAATTGAAAATCACCATAACACAAGTTCACCCAACAAATCTTTTGACTTGCCGTATGTAGGAGTTATGTGCGCCATCAGCACCCTAGATTGAAGTTCTCGGCCTTACCTGAGTGTCAAATAAACACTTCGCTGCCAATAAATTAGGGTATTGACACTCTCAGGCCTGAAGGCGCTGAGATTCTGCGGACAAAGCAGCTTTAGGCAGCGCCCAAAGTCTTACTCTCGCTACGGTGGTCAAACACCGTCTACTCAGTTGGTCAAGGTTTACACCTAACTTACTGGCTACTTTTCTTAAAATGTTGGCCGAACCGTTTAGATCTGCGTTAATTACAGTTCCGTCAGCAGAGCGATACAAGCCACGTTTAATTCGTTTTCCAGATGCTTTCCACTCAGGCGGTTTTTCACCATATCTGGGCAGGGAGTCTCCATCTAAAAAGCTAGCTTTAGAACTGTATGCTTCTTCTGTTTCAGTAAACTTAATACCGTGCAATTTGCAGAGTTGCTTTAATCGGTCTTTCAACTTTACTAAAGGCATTTGAACAAATTTTTGATTGTTCAGTTTACCCATGTCGGCCTTGGATTTAAAACCTTGGTTCCATCCAATCACTAAATTACCGATACCATGCTTTAAGCAGTGGTCAATAATTAATTTAGCCGATTTGTTGAGTCCGTCGCGCATTTGGTGATTGCGCTTGCGGGTTACACGGTCTAGCCAGCTATCCCAATAACCTGTGGGCTTTCCTTCCTTCCTGGTTGCAACTTTCTTATTCCATAGCTGATTCATTGCCTTCATAGCGCGAGCATCAATCAAGAAAGAATTTCCTAACGTGTCAACGCAAGCAGCTAAATTCTCAGCAGTTCCCAAATCGATTGACAGCGCTTGACTAGGATCTAAATCGTGCTTCTGTAATTCTACTTCGTAAGACATTTCCAAGTAGAAAACACCATTTTTAGGGAGAATAGTGAATTCTTTAACTTTAGAGTAATCAATGTTCGACGGCATGGGCAGAAAGAATTCAGAAATCCCAAACCACCGCCGCACTGTCACACCCAAGGAAAATCTCAACTGATTGCCGACAAGTGTTGGCTTCAGTCCTCCAGAATTTGGGTAAGCTACTTTGAACAGCTTAGACCCTGTTAGATAGCTCGGAGGCTTAGGCTTAAAGTGCAATTGATTCTGGACGTACAAAGCCCTTAACTCTTTGAAACTTTTAAACGCCTCCGTAACGGACATCAAGGTTTGTTGCATGGGGGTTGAAGGCAACGACTTAGCAACAATTGACTTGGAAATTGACGGTTCAAAAGATAAATCAAATTTTCCAGTCAGCAGTTTTCCTGTCTTGAAAAATGTCTGACGAGCTAAATAGACAGCACTGTTATACAGGGTGCCAGATTGCCGACAAAGATAATCTAATACCGCCTCAATTTCTTCAGTGGGAGATAGCAATACTTGCTGTATTCCCATTGTTCTTTTGACTTTAGCCACCTCTTTTTCCTAAAAGTGATTTATTCAGTTTAGATAAGTAGAGTTGACAATTCAATCGATATCAACAAAACTTTATGTTGCCACTTCCCGAATACCAAACGCACAACCACGTTAAGTTCCTACTTAACTACCACTTCGTGTTTATTCCTAAGCGTCGCAAGAAAGTTCTGGTCGGTGACATAGTAACTAGACTTCGAGAAATATTTTTAGCGCTTTCAACCGAGAAAGGTTGGGATCTTCTAGCCTTGGAGGTAGCGCCAGATCACGTACATCTGTTCGTAGCTGTTAAGCCGATGGACACCCCTGCGTTGGTGATTAAAGTATTCAAAGGGCGTTCTAGTCACCATTTAATGGCTGAGTTTCCTGAACTGAAAAAGCTGCCATCTTTATGGACGAGCAGCTATTTTGTTAGTACAGCAGGCAATATTAGTAGCGAGGTCGTGAAAAAATACATAGAAGACCCCCATCATTCGGCAAATTAAAGAAGAAAGAACACGGGGATTGAAATCCCCGTGTTCTTCCTTCTCAGGGCTAAAGCCACGCTCGTTTCCCGCTTCCCGTAAAATTTTTATGAAAAGCTCATTACCCTTTAGCCGCTGTTCTCGGCAACCATAAAAATTAACAAATAAATTAGTCGTGAATCGTGCCGTCGGGCATCGTTGTACCCTTAAGATATACTCCGCTCAGGTTGACTTTTGTGAGGTTTGCTCCCAACAGGTTGGCTCCGCTTAAGTCTGACGCACTTAAAATCGCTTCAGTCAAGTCTGCCCTAATTAGACTCGCTCCCATTAAGTCGGCTCCGCTAAGGTCTACTTTACTCAAGTTTGCCCCAATTAAATCGCATTCTGTGAGCACCGCCCTACGCAAGTTTACTCCGTAAAAATTTACTCCGTGCAAGTCGGCACGGCTGAGTGTTGCCCTTGATATGTTGGCTCCTATTAAAGTTGCTTGGATCAGGGAAGCTCCGCTCAAGTCTGCTTTACTGAGATTTGCTCCCATCAACTCAGCTCGATTCAAGTTAGCTTCAAGTAAAAGTGCTTCTGTGAGGTCGGCTCCACCTAAGTCTGCTTTGCTCAAATTAATCTTGCACAAATTGGCTTTGCCAAAGTTGACTCTGTTAAGTTTGGCTTTGCTGAGATTGGCTCCAATCAGGTCGGCTTCATACAGATTGGCTCCAATCAATTCTGCTTCGTAGAGGTAGACCTCGTGCAGGTAGACCCCGCTAAAATTTCTTTCTCCTATTGCATATAGCTTGAGCAGTTCGTCAACGTTCATTGTGGCTTCTCTACACCTTTTAAATGAAGAATACTGTCAGCAAGCTGGTTGCACCGGATGTTCTGCAGTTTTAGATTCTGAAATATTCACACCCAGGGTGAAACTTCCCTCAATCTGCAACGTTTGAGTATAAATTAGATGGTTTGGTCAGGGTGAAGGACAAAGCTGCATTCTCTTTTCCCTTTGGTTAAAAATTTATCTTTCAAAATTTTAACAACAAGTTCGATCGCACTTCCTAACTAAATCCCAAAGATTCTACGTGGAAACTCCGATCCAACCCATAACTTTTTATGGGTTGTTGAGCTTACTGAGTAGCAATGTGACCAGAATCACAAAAAAATGCTAGTAGGATCACATAGGAACTCCGCTTTCGATCACAGCAGGCGGGCAAAAATAGCCGATACTTATACTGTAATGCTGAGAAATTGACAATGCCCCCTCGTCGTGTTTTACTCAATTGGCGATAAAGCCAGTAGTTTCACGGATACTTGCCCGCTTGCTGTGAAAGTCGGTTGCAACGTCACTCGGCGCTACCGGCTCCGGGTAATGAGAGTGTTGATGTATCAATATTTCTCGCACAGCGAAAGCCAGAAATGCACTTCTGGGAGTAGGGGAATGTCTGTATAAAAATGCGATCGCTGGTGTACAGACATTCGCTTGTTTGCTAGCACCTAATGACTAAAAATCGCCCATACGTTCGCAAAAATTACCAAGAGATACCAGGAAAACCATGATAGATGTTTAACAATAAAAGAATAAATGGTATTCCTTAAGAGTCACCTATTGCCGCTAATCTTAGAGTCGATCGGTTAACGGCTATCAGTATTAGCAATGACGCTTGTCCATCAAATACAAAACTGACCCAGAAACCGGGTTTTTTACCAAAAAAATCGTTGCAACCTTGCTCCAGGTTAAAATAATCCGGTTTCTGAGGGTCTGAGTGCCTCCAGGAAGGAAAAAGTTTAATGAGAACGATCGCTTTTGTATTGCTTCAGGGCAAACAAAAGGTCAGCATTTAGGATGGGAGCGGCTTTTGCTCCCTTGTCAAACAAAGGTATTGTAGAACGCGAATCGTGAGGTAATTGATATGGCTGGAGTATGTAAACTTAGCATCACAGAGACAATTGAAGAACTAAAAAACCTGTTAAATGAACAAAAAACAGCAAGTGGCTTTCAAAAGATTCAAGCACTTTACCTGTTCAAAATTTGTCACGTTAAGACAGTTAAAGAATTGGCAATGACGATCGGGGTAAATCGAATTACAGTGCAGCGGTGGCTGAGAAAGTACCGATCTGACGGACTCGAAGGACTCCTCGAAACAAAGCACAGCGGCGGCCGCAAGCCTGCCATTCCTCCTCTGGCCCGCGCTAGTTTGGCAATGCGCCTCAGCAACCCCCAGGAAGGCTTTAAAAGCTATGGAGAGATTCAAGAGTGGTTGCAGCAGGAATACAGCATTGAGGCTTCCTATAAAGCGGTTTATGCAACAGTCAGATACCACCTAAAAGCCAAGCTGACGAAAGTCTAGACAGTTCATACCACGTCGGATTAAGCACCGATTATCTAATGGTTAACCGTCAGCTTTTGAAGATTTTGAGGAGTTGCGTCATTACGACAAACCTGACTAATCGTTTTTTAACAAAACTCGCTCTCCTCAACTGCGGATCATATAAATTATATGTTGTGGCAATGGGGGTGAAGGGGAGAAGATTTGATGCTTTTCCCGCGTTTGTGAAAGATGCTTAAAAAATTGGCCAGAAATCATAACTTGGAAGTTTGGTATAATTGGCAGGTTTTGTTATATGATGTAAAAATTGGCAGCGGCTAAGGCAAAAACCGATCCAAAGCCGCTTTCAACTCTTCAATTTCGGTATCAATATTGCCTTCTTTCGCGGCTCTGGCGATGCACTCAGTTAAGTGTTCGTCAAGAATGATTCTCGCTACGCGATCGAGCGCGCCTCGAACAGCAGCAACTTGCACCAGAACTTCGGGACAGGGACGGTTTTCTTGCACCATTGTTTTAATGCCGCGGACGTGTCCCTCAATCCGAGACAAGCGATTTACCAGCCGCCGCATCGATTCTTCATCGTGATGGTGAGGGTGCACTGATTCAGCGTCGTGATGGTGGTGGGAATTTGAGGGCAAGGATTTGTCAGTAGAAGTATCAGATAGAATCATTGGGGTTATACCATTTTAGATTTTAGATTTTAGATTTTAGATTGGGAATGAGTGATTGGGTAATGGTTGGGCCCAGGGGCCTAGAGTTGCATTCTTTTTTTGAAACTGGTATTACGAGGGAAATTTAAAAGTTAGAATTCAGAATATGTTGAGTTGGTGCGGGCTAGTGACTCATGTATTGTAACTGTCAAAATATATTTAGGATCTTTATGGTGGCAGATTATTGAGTCCGCACGATCGCACACCCTTACCAGACTAACCCAGACTAACAAAGATTGACGCTATGCGACTATTTAAGTTTTTTCGCCCCGCCCCTCGAACCGGTGATCGTTGGTTCGCCCTAATTTTAGGAATGACGATCGCCCTGAGTGCGTTAACAATCACTCCTGCACCCGCTGCCGCTGATGGCACCACTCCGCCCAACTTACAGTTCCAGAGTTTCCCAGCCACCGCCGCGAATCCGCAACTGTTAGCGCTGCGGAGTCCTGAACTCCCAGGGGATACCGGCAGTTTTGTGACAGCGGCTGTCGATCGAGTCGGGCCAGCAGTTGTTCGCATTGATACCGAGCGCACTGTCAGTCGCAACCTCGATCCCTTAATGGAAGATCCCTTCTTCCGTAGATTTTTGGGAGAAGATTTACGCAGCCTGACTCCCAGACAAGAACGGTTGCGCGGTCAAGGTTCCGGCTTCATCATTGACAAAAGCGGGATTGTTTTAACCAACGCTCACGTAGTTGACAAAGCCGATCGAGTGACTGTCACCTTAAACGACGGCAGGACATTTCCAGGAGAAGTGCAAGGTACTGACGAAGTAACAGATTTGGCTGTTGTCAAAATTAATACCAAGGAAGTTAACTTGCCCGTGGCAACGCTAGGAGATTCCGACGCGGTGAAAGTGGGAGATTGGGCGATCGCCGTGGGGAACCCCCTGGGATTTGACAACACCGTCACCTTGGGCATTATCAGCACCCTCAAACGATCCAGTGCAGCCGTCGGCATTCCCGACAAGCGGCTCGATTTCATTCAAACCGACGCCGCCATCAATCCCGGCAATTCCGGCGGCCCCCTGTTAAACAGCAGAGGAGAAGTAATTGGCATCAACACGGCGATTCGAGCTGATGCAATGGGTATTGGGTTCGCGATTCCGATCGCCAAAGCCAAGGCTATCTACGCGCAGTTAGCCAAGGGAGAACAAGTCAGCCATCCGTTTTTGGGGATTCAGATGATTGCTTTGACTCCTGAAATGGCCAGAGAGAATAATTCTGACCCCAATGCTCCTTTGATTGTCCCGGAAGTTAAGGGGGTGTTAGTGATGCGAGTTGTGCCAAATACGCCTGCTGAGGAAGCAGGGATTCGCAAGGGGGATGTCATCGTTCAAATTGAGGGTGAGGGAGTGACTCAGCCGGAACAGTTGCAAAATTTGGTGGAAAACAGCCAAATCGGTCAAATTCTGAAACTGAAGGTGCGCCGCGGTGCCCAGACGAAAGATATTGCGGTTCAAACTGCTCAACTGAGGGATTTTTAGGGAAGAAGCGGAAGGGGGGAAACTGTTAGAAACCCCTTTCCTTCTTCCTTCTTCCGACTTCCCTCGGACTGACATCCGTTACATCCGTTACATCCGTTGCCGAACTTCCTTCCTCTATATGACACGAGTTCAACTTGCCTATCCCAAAATTCCAGATAGTAAAAATTGCCCTCATGAACAATGTATAGCTTTCGAGAAGTACGATGGCACTAATTTGCATTGGGTTTGGGAAGTAGAACTTGGTTGGTATGCTTTTGGTACGCGCCGCAGTAGATTTGATTTGGATGAGATGGGAATTGCAGAATTTAACGCTGCACATCCAGGTTTAGAAGCAGCACCGGAAATATTTAAAAGAGACTTTGCTAGTCCCTTAGAGTCTATATTTCGAGAGAACGAACTGTATCACTGCCCTGAAATTACTGTGTTTACAGAGTTTTTTGGTGCTAATTCGTTTGCGGGAATGCACCAAAAGGACGATCGCAAACAATTGGTGCTTTTTGATGTGAAAACCGATCGCGGTATGGTTGTTCCCGATCGGTTTATTCAGGATTTTGGTAAATTAAATATTGCGCGAGTGATTTATCGCGGCAAACTGACGGGCAAGTTTATGGATGATATTCGCGAGGGGAAATACGGTGTAGATGAAGGTGTTGTGTGCAAGGGAGGCCGCAATGCTAATAATCTGTGGATGGTGAAGATTAAGACTGATGCGTATATGCAGAGATTACAGGAAGTTTTTAAGGATGATTGGGAAAATTACTGGGAGTAATATCAAACTGATAGATCGACTGTCACAAGCCAAAGTGGGAGATATCGGCAATCCCCTTGGATTTGACAATATCGTTGCGTAAGTCATCAGGAATTAAAGTATATTGGTCGTAAGCTGTGGAGCATTTAAAGCACTAACGAGGCTTGTATGGTGCGTCAGGAGTGAACACTTACAGGACTTGGGAAACACTTCTGTACTGACGCACCCTACTATCGTCTTTTAAATGCCGAACAGCTTAATCAATAGACAGCCAATAAAAAAATCAGGGAGGATTTAGTGATGACATCTGTGCAGCTTGAAAAAAAAGCCATGACTGAAGAAGATGTGGTAAAGTTATGGGAAGCTTTTAAAGTATTTGATGCGGACGGGAGCGGTGCTATTTCATCAGAAGAACTGGGTCAAGTGATGCGATCGCTAGGCCAGAGTCCTAACGAAACCGAGCTGCGCGACATGATCAAAGAAGTGGACGTAGACTTGTCTGGCAGTATCGATTTTGATGAATTCAAAATGCTGATGGTGTCCCAGCAAGGCGATCGCCAGAGTCGTCTCAAAATGGCATTTAGTGTATTTGATGAGAATGGCAGCGGTCAAATCACTAAAAACGAGTTGCACGGCGTGATGAGCCAGTTTGGGCTGACAGACCAAGAGCTCGATGAGATCCTCAAAGAGGTAGACCATGACGGCGATGCCTCAATTGACTTTAAGGAATTCTGCAAACTGGTACCGGATGAGTCAGAGCTCACAACAGGATATCAAGACTCGCCGGTTCCGCTTGTCAGCACACAGACAACCGAGATTTCAGACAGTACAGCGGCTGCGATCGCAACTACAGCAACTGCTATCAATGAGGCAGCTTCTGCCACTATTGAACCTAACCTAGAAGAAGCACCCACCGATAGCAATCCAGAAATAGCGCGGCTAAAAGAATTACTCGCCCAACACCCACAAGCTGAGAACAAGCGCGGTACCTCCCGCTTGCAGATGCAGATTGGTTTGTTTCGTCTGATCCAGGGAGCAGCCTACCGCAGCTTCCGCGAGAGTTTTTCCGCCAACCACGAGACTCACCTGCGGGTGAGAAACTTGCCATACAGAATCGCTGATTTTGTGCAATTTGTCAGATGTGCGATCGGGCTTTATAAAGGATTGGGTGTAGTAGAGTCGGCGTGCAACCCTCTACTAGATGCAGTAGTTAAATCGATCGAAGATGAATATGCCCGACTGCAAGATCGCATCAAAAACTGGAAGACTATAGAAAAAACTCCAGAAATGTTGGCTGAACAAAAAGCCATGTTGGAGGCGCGGGGTAAGTCTGCAACTGCCAAGGAAAAGTTTGCCGCGGGAGTCGAGTTTGCCATCACCATCAAGAAGAAAAGTCTCAACTTGCGTGACATCGCGGAGGGTGTGCTTGCCATCAACGAACTCAACCGATTGAGAAAAATGGAACTGAGTGAGGAAATGGCACCGCCACCAGCCAAATCTGAAGGAGATCCCAAAGAGTACCTGAAGAAGTGGAACCGCGTCATCCTCTCGGATGCCTCAGAGGAAATCGATGGTGCGATGATGCCAGTGGCATATTGGTATGAAGACTTTATGCCGAAGCTGCTAGCTGCCTTCAGCGTCAGCACAGCAGCAGACATCCCCTTCAATACGGTTCCTGACGAAGTGGCTTTAAACCAGTGGTACGAAGCCACTAAAACGTCAGGGGAATTTGGGCGCTATGGGGCGGATGTTGTAGAAAGCTTTCCCAAATGCGCTCCAAAACAAAAGCTAATGCTCAAACAGGCATGGCGCTTGACGCACAACTACCTGAATGGGGTACAGAAACGGCGCGAACGCTTGGAGTTTGGGCGCGAGTCTGGCGAACTCTCGCAATATGTATCGTTTATTGACGTTTATATCGATCGCAGTGAAATAAAGAATTCACAAATGCGCGTCAGCTTCCCTTACTATATTGGCCCTGCGGTGTGGCGTTTCTTCCACACTACGGCTGAAATCGTCTCTACCAAAACCCCCCAACAGCAAAAAACTCTGGTGGCAATCTTCAAGGACTTCTTCAAGCTGTTTGCCACTATGTATCCCTGCCCCTACTGCCGCCACCACCTCAACGCCTACGTCGTGCAGAATAAAGAGGTGGAAATGTACCCTGTAGAGTACCTTGTGCTTGGGCGCGACCCGCGTCTGAATGACTTTGAGGTATCAATGGAGGCGAAGCTGTCCACGGTAGTAGATGGCGCTTCCCTGCGCTTATTCTTCTGGAAGCTGCACAATACTGTCTCCTCATCAATTGCGCGATCGGAAGAGTGGTATCACAAGGATGAGAAAGCATTTTATACCACCCGTTATTGGCCCAGCATTGACTCTGAGCTAGCACGAGCCAAGGCCCTCAAACACATTAGCATTGCCACCGATCGGATGTACCGCCTCTACGGTATGCTCAAGCCTGCGGCACGACTGACAGGGGTGAGAGCAACTTTGCAAAAGCTGTTGGATAAGAGGGATGAGGAAGGTATCAAGGAGGCTTGCTTAGTTGCCCAAGATTACATCAAGGAGTTGGAGGAGGCGATCGTCACGGGACAATTCCTACAAGAGACATATTACTTTGACCCTGATCTTGTCGATCAAGCTCCCGTCTTTAGTCCTGAAGAAGAGGAGTTTGCTCGCAGCGGTGTGTTTGTAGAGGTTGCTTAGATATCAGTCAGTAAAAAGTTAAGTTTTTAAGCTTAACTTTTTACCGATCGTAAAAAACTAGACAAATTAGCGTGATTAACATTCTGAGTAGATTTATAGCAGAAGGAAGAAATTTTGAATAATTCGGGTTCTATGTATTGATGGGTAGAAAACGCGATATTAAACAGGTTGATGCGATCGCTAGGGAGTTTAAGATGGGAGGTGAATTAAGGATTGCTTTTGGTTTATTCATTGAGGAAGAAAAGAAAAATGGTTATGGTGGAACTTTAAACCGTAGAGGCGATTTTACTTATGAAGAACTCCGCCAGAAAGCTCAAGAATTTTTAGAGGATCTTTAAATGGCTATTCAAACATCTATTGCTAATCAGAAGCCAGATATCGAGCAAATTATTTTAGTTATTACTAAACCGATGATCGGAGAAATTTGTCATCAGGTTATATTTAGTTATGGGGATGAATTACGGCTAGATTTCGGTGAGATGTCTGCCTATACTCACCCAAAATTAGCACATCTACGCAAAGGTAGTTGGCAATTTGGCACAAGGGCAACACCTTGGGTTTTCAAGCAAGGTGATCGAATCTTAACTTCTTCCTTGCCAGTAGATATAGATGCAGAAATAGATGAGGTAGAAATAGATGCTGTCAAAAAAGTTTTGCAGCAATTGGAAAATAAAGAATTGATTGATTTTGTGATTTATGCTCGTAATATTAGTCTCACTCTAGTTTTTGAGGGTGACTATAAACTTATTTTAGAGCCAGATTTGCCAGATGATTCTGGACTTGCTTATTGGGAATTGTTCATGCCAACTGAACAAGTTTTGACGGTTGGGCCTGGATTTTTTTGGGAATGTAAATCAATTCACGAACGTTATTGATATTAAATTAAATTGAGGATGGCTTCACGTCTCTAAAATAGTCCTTTGTAGCCAAGTCATAATAGATTGAATCAGGTGGGATCTTGGGCTGAGAAGGTGGGAATGGTGGGATGGGGTGAGTCGGCGATCGCGCAGATTGTCGCGTCGAAGCGAGTGAGAGAATCGAGAAAAGTTTGGCTAAAACCTTGGGGTTTCGCTTCTTCGTATTATGAATGATTTGCGATCGCTATAGAGGTAATATTGACTGGGTTTTCAACAAAGGCTGGAAAACAAAATACGCGCTAAATGATAAATAATGTTTCACTGGGAGTGTCTGCACGGAAGGCAAACTTGCAGCTTTGACCCACATCGAAATTGATGTGTACAACTGTTACCATTCGCCCTTGGGTAAGAAGAGGTTGTGTATGTACTTCTGCGATCGCACCCTTGCCTAAGCGACGGTGTACAACTCGCATATTGCTATGCACTTCATTGCGAGATAAGCGTTTTCCTAACTTCACACCACTTGTTCCAGAGCGAATTTTTGTTTTGTCTGGTTCACTCACAGCAATTGTTGCTAAATGGTAGCCTAGCCCAATTAAAAATGGTGCATCCTGAATCTGTGATCGCCAGTTCTCAGGAATCGCTTCCAATCCAAAAGCTGCTCCACCCAAGCCACCCACAAAAGCTGCAATCGAATCAGTATCGCTGCCTATCATGTTGGCAGCTATAATAATGTTTTTCTGAGTTTGTTCTGGTTGGCGGGCAAACAGATAAATGCCAGCCATAGCAGTACCTAGTCCAGAGCCTTTGGTGTTGCGGTCAAAACAGCCTAGTTTTTTAAGTACGCTTTCCGGTAATTCATTTTTGTGTAATGCTGACCAGACTAGACGCAACTGCTCAACAGCTTCTTGTTTAGTGTTAGTAAAAACTGTCTCAAAAGGTTCTACTCTTCCTTTATTCCATTCACTCAGCCATACTTTGAGAGCGGGTATTTGCGGAATCTCTAACTGTTTTACCCAATTGCCTAGAGTTTCAATTAACTCCTGACCTGTGATAGATTCTGACCACTGCAAAACACTGTGCAGTGCATAACCGTAGAGGATAGCCCCTATGATAGCTCTTGGATGACCATGACTGATGATTGAATTGCGCCAGATATCAGCCTCAGCTTGCGTCCAACGCCCAACATTAGCTAACACATGAGGCGATATCCGCATCGCAGCACCATTGGCGCCACCATCGCGGTAGTCCATCGTTCCTTCTTTCATCTTACGGCTGAAAAAATTACTGTTCCAACCAGCCGACTTGCGCTGTATTTTATGGGCTGCTTCTTTGACAGTGCTACCAGCACCGCGAGCATACTCTAGCCACATAGGATACTCAAAGTCGCAAAAGGTGCGATAGTCAAAGCTTCCATTTGGAGAAATACAAGCCGCAGTACAGATGGTTAATTGGGTATCGTCGGAATAGTCACCAGGGGCCATGTAATCCTCATAACCTTGAAACCTCCCACCAACCTGCTTGCTCCATGCCTGATAGTCGGTGACGCGATCAACTCCCATTTTGCGTTTGAGGTCATCGGGCGATCGGATAAATTCTGTCATCCAGCCCATTGCGTCACCCGCCGCCGCCGCTAGTAGCGATCCAGCAGTACGATTAGATAATAAGCCAATATTCAACGGTTGATTTATCTGCGACATAATTAACCTTATTAAATAAAAATCTAATCCCTAATTAATTCAAAATTTTCAAATTTGCCTTTCCACCCAGCATCTCGTACTTTTTGCTCATTAATTGGAGTTGCCCCCATCCAGAGAACGTCATCTAAAGAAATACTTTCATATATTTGTACTTCTGCTTGAATGCAAGTGGGTTTGCGATCTGGTAGTCCTTGTCTTGTATATTTTCTGTCTTGTATGTCACTTACCACAGGCTCATACATACTTTTAAGTCCTGTCAAACCTTCCTTTATATAAGCTCCTCGCTTTGAAGCTGCGTTAATTGGGCAAAACAGCGTTCCTTGTTTCCAGAGGTAATCTGGTTTAATAGCCAGCAATACCCAGCACTGGCTCTTGTGTTTGGCACGATAAAGGTACATAGAGTTGTAACTATTAATGCTACAACAAATGTGGTTCAGATTTCCATCCCATCTTCCTTCATCTATTTGGTCGTAGTGACTATTTCGAGATCGTAGTTGACAAATTGAGAGGAGACCACCCTCTCGGCAAATACCTTGCAAGTTTTCAATAGTAGTAAAATGAAACAGGCCGAAAATTCCACGTTCATCAACAAACGCACGAATTTGTGATGCTTCTGGAGTATCAGGGCGAGATTCGACACTGGGAAATCCAAATAATAATGCCCGGAACGAGGGAATTTCTTTTACCCAATCGGGGATTTGAGGGATTATTGATGGTCGCCTAATTTTATTCCGAGCCTTATTCAACAGGGGGAGATTTTCTAAGCAACTCTGCAACTCCGTTAATAACGCATCTTCAGGTAAGTTTTTACTTGTCGCGTCTTCAATCAAAGCAATTGTAATATTTAGATGCTTCTCAAAACTTAAAAATTGACGTATTTCTTCGCTAAAACCTAATATTTCATCTGGCAAAGAATCAGAAAAACTCTCCCTTGAAACAGTTGAGAACGAACGAGAAAAAAGCCTTTCCCCATCCCCAGGCAGTTTATTGATTTTATCCAATGCCAGTGCAACTTTTTCATCTGTTGTCTGGAGAGTAGTAAGATACTTATGAAATACAGGTTTCCATAGTCTTGTTTCTCTACTTTTGGCACAGCGTTCTATAATTGCCTCGTCCGTTTCTTCACTAAGAAGCTTTAACTTTAGAGCATTATCCTTGTATTGATTTTGATCTTTACGATATATTTTACGAATATCAAAAACAACGAGATATCCCTCTTTTAGCGGTTGGTTGCCACAAATAACTTTATGGTGGACAAAAACTTCTGCCTTTTTGGAAAGCATACCCAACGACTCTTGTAGGGTCGGCATCCTGCCTGCCTTTGATCTTATTTTCGGGTGTTTATAGCTCTCGAACATTTCCAACAGCAACGAGTTATTTCCGATAAGAGTCGCGCATCCAAAGCCCTTATCATAATCATACCAATCTATCACACCCACTTCTCTAAGTAGACGCAAGTTCTTTGCCTCTTTTTCTTCAATCTCAAAAGTGATAAACCGTCCTCTAATGAGTTCGTCTTCGGAACAACTAATTTCACTAGCATGAATATCCAGTCGTCGTCCGTCTTCGCATTCTAAAATTTTGTAATTAGAATGGCGTTCATTTCGGGAGTTCGCAAACCACTTAAATATGGCAATTTCACTCATTTTAGAAATGTCTTAAGTTAATTGGAGGAATATCTTGATTTTTTTCTAACGGGCTATCTCCCAATCATCTGGTGACAAATTCACCGTCCTTCCTGTTCCTTCACCATCCTCATTTAAGAGTTCAAACACACGAGTTACTTGAGTTTGTGAGGGTGTTACCTTTATGTCAAAGCCTACTTCAATTACAAGCTGACCATTTTTTTTGATTCTATAGATTATTTTGCGAGAACCCATTTTTTTTCTTCCCTATAGTTGGCGCCAGAGTAATACTTAAATGCACTATACGTAAATATTACTAAAGATAAAACAACACTTCGGATAGTTTTCAATCGCTAACGGTATAATGAGGGTTTCAGACTTTCGTCAAGCTCGGATACAAAAGGTAGAATGGCACTTTCAGGCTCTCATTCAAAAACTGTCCGAAGTATTGATAAAAGGGACTTGCATAAACATCAAGTATGGATACCACGAGTAGCAGCATCCGCTAAAACTTCTTCCATCCAAGCATTGATGCTCTTACCAGCTTTTTTAGCAGCTATAAAAATTTGACGGTGATATTCGGGTGTCGTGCGAAATGGCAGCTTGCCAGAGAAAGGCTTATCGGGCTTTTCCCCTAATTCTTCACAAAATTCTAAATAATCATCAACAGAGTCATAGAATGCCTGACGCGCCTCTTCAACAGTTTTACCCTGAAAGGTAATCACATCCTTGATGTCTAGTACGCGGCCAAAAAGGATTCCGTTTTCTGTATCTACTTCGATTTGAGCAGTGTAGCCCTTGTAGGTCAGCATAGTTGGATTAGTTCTCAAACGACGAAACGGCAAAATTACACTTTTCGGAGAATCTGTAAAATTGTGCTGCACGATTGTGTGATGACTTTACTAGATAGCTAGATAGGTGGTACGTTTTTTAGTTATCTGGGGCTGGGGCAACCAGCAATGGATGCCCCTTGTCGGACATCTTACTAATGGTTAAAAATCAGACATAAAAACCTCTGCATTCTCTAAGAATTCTCGGACACTTTTAACTGCGCCCTTACAAATCTCTTTTTCAGGATGTGGTTCGTGAAAAACAGCTTTGACACCGTTTAATGCGAATCGCACTCTAGATCCCCTCCCCTGGCTGACGGTAGCGCCCAGCGCCACAAACAGGCTCTCAATATCCGTCCAGAGAATGTTTCCCGGAACGGGGTTTGCGTAGATTGCCTTTAAGATTCGACGCTGTTTGCTATTTAATCCACTCACCAGTAGAAGTTCGTCAGATTGAGTTGCTTTTAGAGGAAGTGTCTGCATTATCACCCCAGCTTGACGCCACCTATTTATTGATATCACATTTTGATACCACTGTCAAGTAAATTTGTCCGGCTGCTGCGTGATATAAAGCGATCGCATATCTCAATGCTAGAGATTGCAAGTAGGGTGCGTCGCCATCTATAATCTGCAAGTTATATCCAAAATCTCGCAGCGACGCACCCTACGGATTAACACTACACAAAATTAGCCGGATCTTGATCTCGCCGATGTTTCGCGAGAATCGGAGTACCTTGGCCATCACCCACCAAAGCCGCCGTTTCCTCCAAAGCTTCCCTGAATCGCTTGGCCGCGTAGATCGACATATCGCGGGGCACATTCACCCGATCGCGCAAATACCGCAAAGCCGCATCAGAACCAGCCGGCGGCGTACAAACTTCGCCAGTCATCATCAAAGTTAAAGCACAACGCAAAGCCTCATCAAATAAATTGTCATCAGCAGGATTGACTCGAACGATGTTTTGGCGGTGCTTAATGACGCGGTGAAGTGCTTCAGCGCGGGATGTTTCCGGTTCTGGATACATCACATCCGGCAGTCCCGCCCAAGGCCCATTATCCACGCGGGCTTTGTTGAGTAGCATCTGAGGTTCGCCGTTTTCATAACACCCGCCCATCTGAGGTGGTAAATCGTGGACGTGGGTGTGAAAGTCGCTCTGAGTGCCGCGATAGGTAGGGCGGGTTTCCATCGCCGCAAACCAGTCAGCAAAGCGCGGGTTTTCTTCCCGCATCGAGTAGCCTTTGTAGTAGTAAAGACTGGCATTCATCCGTTCGACGTAGGGCGTAAAGATGACATCCGCAGTGCCAAATTCATCGAGGAAATAAGGCCCCGGAGTGCTAGCCAGGGCTGCTTCTACCTGGGCGACGACGCTGATAAATTGGTTGCGGTTGTGTTGTTCGACTTTGGCTGAACTTGCTGGGTAGCACAGCCAAGAGCACCAGGCTCTAAATAGCAGCCGCTCTAACCGCCGCATGGGTATTACTGCCGGGTTTTCCATGCCCAAACCCAAGGGGCCATAGACTCGTTCCAGCGCGATTAAGATATCATCGCTTTCGGTGATGATGCGGCCGTCTAGTTCGATCGCCGGTAGCATTCCCGATGGCACTTTCCGCTTGTACCAACTTTCCTTTTCCCCATAGCAGAACATGGTAACTTTGTCAATACGGTAGGGGATTTGTTTTTCTTCCAGCCACAACCAGATTTTTTGGCAGTAGGGACACCAAGCATGGTTATCGCGGTACAGGGTGACTCGCACATCGGATTCGGTTTTACCAAAGAGGCGCAAGCGGGCTTGGGCGTTGGTTGGCCCGTTGGTGCGATCGACATCAAAGTCTGTGAGGGCTTCTAATTCTTTCCAGCTTAGAGGGGTGGCGATCGTGGCGGTGGATGTCATAGGTGAATTAGTGCTGATGATGGTTCCCCAAAATATAGACTAAATGTATAGCTTTTCTTGGTCGCGATCGTCCAAAAGTTAGCCAGCCCCTTGATGATTCGGCGGTTGAAACAGGGGCAACCACGGGGGGATTGCCCCTACCACACAAACTTTCGTCCGAGGGCTCTTCTGTTTCATTCTCAGTATTTTGTAGTAGGGGGTCGTGCCCCCGTGCCGACCCTCCCCATCCATTTAAGCCGGATTTGGTATCAAATTCAGAGCGAACATATCTTGGGTAAGCGAGCTTGATGACAAACCAGTGAGAGACGCTAACAACTCACCAGTGCTGGCGATACGGATCAGGGTGTCCTGCGCCTGGATACCTGTACCCTGGCTAATTGTCAACTGGTTAAATGTTAGACCGTTGCTTAATCCCAGTAAATCTTGACCAGTCTGGAAATCAGTAATGATGTCCACTCCTGCACCAGAGTTCAGCACAAAGCGATCGCGACCATCACCACCTATCAGCGAATCATTGCCTAAACCGCCATTGAGCAGGTCATCACCAGCGCCACCGCTAACAGTATCATTTCCCCTGTCTCCAAAAAGGGTGTCATTTCCCAAGTCCCCGGAAACTAGGTCATCGTCCTTACCGCCGTGGACAACATCATTATCTTTACCGCCATAGACAGTATCATTTCCCATGTCTCCGAAGAGGGTATCATCTCCTGAATCTCCTAAAACCAGGTCATTATCCTTGCCGCCGCGAACAACATCCTTGCCTTTACCGCCGTAAAGAGAATCGTTTCCCTGATTGCCGTTGAGAAGGTCTTTGCCTTGATTGCCATAGAGCAAGTCATTACCCAATCCACCAACAAGAGTGTCATTTCCCGACTTACCGATTAAGACATCATCATTTTGAGTACCTGTGATTGAGTCGTCATTGTCAGTGCCCATTAAGGTGTCACCGCTAATCCCCTCAAGCGTTGGGGTTGGTAGTGGCGTTGGCTCTGGTAGTGGTGTCGGTGTCGGTGTTGGCTCTGGTAGTAGCGTTGGCTCTGGTATTGACGTTGGCTCTGGATTGGGTGTTGGTGTCGGTGTTGGTGTCGATATTGGCGTTGGTTCTGGATTGGGTGTTGGTGTCGATATTGGCGTTGGTTCTGGATTGGGTGTTGGTGTCGATATTGGCGTTGGTTCTGGATTGGGTGTTGGTGTCGATATTGGCGTTGGTTCTGGATTGGGTGTTGGTGTCGATATTGGCGTTGGTTCTGGA
>NZ_JAUBTT010000089.1:0-11168 GCF_036705125.1 Microcoleus sp. B7-D4 | reverse complement strand
GTTGGTGTCGATATTGGCGTTGGTTCTGGATTGGGTGTTGGTGTCGATATTGGCGTTGGTTCTGGATTGGGTGTTGGCGTCGATATTGGCGTTGGTTCTGGATTGGGTGTTGGTGTCGATATTGGCGTTGGTGCTGGATTGGGTGTTGGTGTCGATATTGGCGTTGGTTCTGGATTGGGTGTTGGTGTCGATATTGGCGTCGATATTGGCGTTGGTTCTGGATTGGGTGTTGGTGTCGGGGTTGGAGTGGGATTAGGTGTTGGCGTGGGATTAAGTGTTGGCTCGCTGTCAGCTTTCACTGTGACGATCGCCTTGGCAGTCCCACTACCGCCATTGCTATCACTCACGGTGTAATCAAAAGTCGCCTCTCCAGTGAAATTGGTGGCAGGGGTGAAAACAACATTGCTGTTTTGGTCGAGTACAACACTACCGTTGTTGGCATTGCCAACCTTGCTAATATTTAGAGCATCGCCGTCTATATCGCTGTCGTTAGCCAGCAGGGTTGTTGAGGCGATCGTAACGGGAGTATTTTGATTGGTGGTAGCGGTGTCATCTTGAGCTAACGGTGCATCGTTGACGGGAGTGATTTCCAGCGTCACGATTTGGGAGTCTGTCCCTTCTTTACCGTCGCTGACAGTATAGCTAAAGGTTCCAGCCGCACCATTCGCATTTGCAACAGGAGCAAATACTAATCCTGTTAGCTTATCAACCGTTAAGGTATTTCCAACTGCCACTGCTGTATTATCAGCTAATCGAACCACACCTTTAGTTGTCTCTGGCAGCGCATCAATTGTAATAGTTAGTGGGTCGCTATTTGCATCAGTTGGTGCTGTAATATCCAAGGTTGTAGCGACGGCATCTTCTAAAATTGTTAGGGTTTTGTCATTATTTGCTATTGGTAGTTTGTTGCTAGATATCGGCGCGATATTAACATTCACGCTGGCAGTCGATGTAAAGTCAAAAAGGTCAAATGCCTTAGCTGTAATAGTTCTGGTGCCAACTGTCCCAGAAATATTGGCAAACGTAGCCTGATATTTGTTAGTACCTGTTGGAGCTGCGACAACAGTTTCGTCAGGAGCATCGACAACACCATTGCCATTGATATCAAAGGAAACACGCACTGACTTAATTGCCGAGTTGTCAGTTGCAGTTAGATCGACGGTCAAAGAACTACCAACGACTATTTCAACGCTAGGCGCTGGTTGGTTAATACTAACCAAGGGAGTTTCGTTATCAGAAGGGCCATGTAATTGTTCTATTGTTTCGCGGGTAATCTCTGACTCTTCAGAGTCCGGCAATTTCGTACCCATTTGGTATTCTTTACCAAAGCTATTTCCTAAATTGTCTAAATAGTTGGAGAAATCGAGTTTGATATGGCTCCAGTCATCAAAAGGCAGACTTCTCGAATAGTCTCGGACTAGCTGACCCTTTTCTCCTGGAAAACCCTGATAGATATAATTCATCAGGCTTTGGTAATTAACCTTGAGGTCGTAAATTGTTTTATTGTAACCGTCAGTACCAGGTGGGTTAGTTTTTAAATTATCAAATCCTCCGTGAAACAAGCCCAAATTATGACCTAGTTCGTGAGCCAACGTTTGCCCTTGGTAAAATCCTTTTACATAAGGGATTTCTTTCTTAGATTCAGGTGAACTCGGATTAGGAACGTAAGATAACTTGTTATTTTCTGGGCCGCGACTGCCTTTTAGAGAAATGATTAGGTCGTTGCCAGGAATAGAATAGCGTTCTTTGCTATCCGGAACAGATATTTCAGCCCAACCTGAATTTCCGGGGAACTGATAAAGATTATTTGAATCTTTTTTTGCAACCTCGTCTGCAAATATAGCATAATGGAAAGCTAGCTCTCGCGCTCGCTTGGTTGTTGTACCAAAGAAATTATTTTTGATACTTTCAAACGATCTGACGACTATAGGGCGACCCAACGGATCTGGATCTTTAAAAGTCACTGGCTCATCTGGGCCAAAGAAAACACCATGTATGTGGTTGCCAGTAACTGCTTCGGCAATCTCGTCGCCTCCTTGAAGATATAGCGGGTTGGGAGCACCTCCTGCCAAAGGACCCATATTTCGATAAAGGTTCTTTCCAGCATCAACGTGAACAGTGATGCCAGTGCTGCCATCTGGATTTTGCACGGGTGCATTGGCAAACATCTTTACCAAAAAATCGATCGCCTCTGGTTCTGGAGAAAAATCACGCTTCGTGACCAGATCCGGCTTCAACCAATCAATTTCTAGGAACAAGTCTTTGCGATCGGGGTTGGCTCCCATTGCTGCCAAGTTGAGATCTACAACCCCATCTCGATCGATGTCAATTCCATTAGTCTCCCAATCATCTAGCAAGCCATCTCCATCGGTATCCAGATGCTCGGCACGCACCACCATATCGCCTTTATCCGTAGAAACCCAAAAACCAAGCCTGTGGTCGCCTTGTTGTTGTTTGCTGACATCTGTTGTGGCTTTGCTGAGAGGGTCATAGACTGCGATCTTGTCAACTGTGGCGTCGTTAATCTTATCCCCTATTTGAATGGCAGGAATCGGACTGGTTTTATTAAAATCAAGTACCTCAGGCGGTGCGGTAGGAGATAGGGGTTTTTCCACTGCAACCCGAACCGTCCAAAGACCTTCTTGACCTGAGAAAAAGAAAGGTTTATTAGTGACCGGATTGTTGCGACTAGGTGTGTTTGGTGTACCAATAAAAGAAACAACGAAGCTATCGCCAGCAGTTATGCCATTCTCTCCCTTATCTAGGTAAGAGACAGCCACTCTACTGTCCAGATCGAAGCTATCTAAGAATATAGGAGCACCTGAGTCGTCGTATCCTAATTCCGCTTTTGGTTCCGTCGTGTTTTCTCCGGCAATCGGAATAAGTGTGCGAAGGCCAGATGGATCTTTAATGTTATTGATGCTGGCAAAAATACCAGGGCCCCTGCCTCGATCGCCTGCAAAAACAACGATGTTTCCATCATCACTAATACCCGGACTCATACCCAGTTTAGTAAATTTCCTGTAGGGAGGATTAGGACTAGAATTGGCGATATCAACAGACTTACCTAAGTCGTAATCAAACAACTTAATCGGCGAAGGCGGAGTAGTTCCATCCCCAAGCTTATTTCCAAACCGCACAACGATTTGTCCGTTGTCAGCAATCATGGGACGCGCTGCTACAGCAGATTGCGTTGAGAGTGGGGTTGTGTTATATCCAATCGATGCCTCAGTTGCTAATAACCTATTTACATCGTCTAAAGCAGAGAAAACTACTTGTCCCTTGTTGTTGATGCTTGGCTGGCTAAAGACGGTATCGAAAGAATCAAAAATACTGCCAGAAGTCGTTACAATATTTTCAAAATTTTCATCTTTTGTTGCTCCTGGATTGTCAGCATTCCTGACCCGAATTGCGCCGATAGCTTTAAAATCAGCACTTATCCGTGAATCGTGAGTTACGATTTTGTTGTCATTATTAATCTGAACAGCCCGTGTAGAATTAGCAGCTACAGAATTACTTCCTGTAATATCTCTAATTGCTTCACCATTGAACGGCCCAGCAAAAATATCAGTTGATATATCGGGAGTAGCCATAAAGGCTACGATACCCGCATCATTAATTGATGGGTTGTCTCCTATACTTTTCCATCCCAATGTATTTGCAGATGCAATGACATCGAATTTGTAGAAAGCGCTCATAAATTATTTCCTTAGTTTGTTGTGGTATTTGCATTACAGAAAATTTGCGATCGCCCTTCGCCATCCCTACTGACACAAGAGCGATCGCTGCGAAACTTGGTACAACCGAGGCATAGCATTGAGTAATTTAGGACGTACTGAAGAAGCAGAAGCTAGCTTTAAGCAAGCAGAGGTGCTGAAACCTAACCACCAGTTATATCATGTCCGATCGGGTTTGCGATCGTTTACAGGTGGTTTTGGATTGGGGTTACTGGTTGAGATGACTGGCTATTATCAGCGATCGCAGTTAGCTCATTTGCTCCTTTAGCCTGGATCAAGCAGTCCTTGACATTCCCAAACAACTTGCACTCTATAGTAGTGTCTTTGGTAAATTTCAGATCGATCGTTCCTTGGGGCTTAACTGATTTCTCGATCAATTCCTCCTCTAACTTTTTAAAAGCCGCGATCGCATTGTTTGCTTCAGCATTTACTCCTGTAACCTGCAATAGGATTTTTCTGACTTCCTCGAAATGACTGCGGTTTAAAACAGTGCCTTCTGGAATTATTAGATTGGTTGTTCCTTCCGGGCTGTCGGATTTTTTTTCGACTTCCTTTTCTAGGGTTTCAACAGCCGCGATCGCCTTGTCCATCTTAGCATTATTATTTTTCTGCTTGATTTTTCTTTTTTGTTCACTTGCCTCTTGCTGAGTGATGGCTATTAAGAATCGATCTTGCAAGGAACGGAAGACAGCAGTCCCTGCCGAACCAGCGACTAAGGACATTGCTAATAAACTCAATACGCTCGCTGGTTCGATAACCACCATAGTAGGAACAGCAGCAAACGCACCAATAATAATTCTGGAAAAAATGCCCAAATCAATTACATTGTCTACAGTAGCGTAAGCAAGTTTTGCTGCCAATTCATCCTCGCTGGGTGCGTGGGGTCGCTCAATATTGCCTTGCAGGTTCAGCAACTCAAAAATAATCCCGCCAACTCCTCCAGCAATTAGCGTCACTAAAAGCACTACATAAAATTTGGGATTGTCTAGAGACTTGCTTTTTAAAATTACTTCGACATCCCAATCTGTTTGGCCAACCTGAGTAGAAAGTGCTGGTAGCGATGCCGGCGGACTTGGTTTATCGCTCTGGGCGCAGGCATCTGTGACACCTATGCTACTGGCTAGGAATAACCCAATCAGAATACATTTTATGCGTTTCATATTTTAGTTTCTCACTTTGTGGAAAATTTTAGTTTTAGCGATCGCTTTCTACCATTCCCGATAACTAGGATGCGAGCGCACTTCGCCATCCCTACTGAAACAAGGGCGATCGCGTGTATTATTGAGGAGTACAGAATTGTGAGTAAGTATTTAACACTAATCAACGAATACATCTGCTCCTCCAGAACCTGTTAATCCAAACGTTCCTGGTTCTTTGTCACGGCCTTCTCTGGCAACACACCAACCACTTTCATAAACAAAGTTACCAGCAACATTAGTTTGGTTTGTTTCTGAGTTAATGACTACATTGTCCACATGATCGTAATTCCAATTATGTAAAATTTCATGAACTATTACGCCTGCCCAGGTATTTTTATTAAAACGAGGGTTTGACAAATTGTAAGCATTAAGGCTTAAGGCAAAATCCTTTGCTCTTTCGTTAGGTTGTTGAATAGTAAGGCCTAGAATAGCTTGTCCCAAAATCTTGTTCTCTTCATACATTTTACTAATATAAACGCGCCTGGGTCGTCCTAGTGCCCGGTCATTTACAGGATATTGAGTAAGAAAAATTTCAACAGCACCTTTAGGATTTGTACCAAAATAACCATTATTTACATACTTGCCAATACAATCATAAACTTCTTTGCGTTGTAACAGTTCTTGAGCTTGGGCTAGACTTTCCCATATTAGCTGGCGCTGTTCGTCAGAAAAACTTTTAGCAACTCGGGGAGCGGGAAATTTAGGCCAAGAATATGCACTTTTTGGGCTTGAATAAAAATCCTCTGGGTTAAAATTCTGTTCAACCGGACGACGTTGACGACGTTGACCCGGAATTGGTTTATTACGTTGGGATAAAGCGTCTGGTACAAATGAAGGATAGTCAGCCTGAACTGGCAGTTGTCTCCCGAGAAGACCAAGAAGTGATACAACCAAAATACTTACAGCAAGAATTAGCAATAATTTTTTATTTGACATTTTCATAAAATATCCTTCCCTTTTAATATTGAAATTCACTGGTTCAATCAACCTTGATTCAGTAATAACCCGGATGCGGCAGCGGTGTCTGTGAGTAAAAGTTATAAATAGTTATATCGTGGCTGCAAACTATACCAACTTTTAAGTATAATTGCTTAAATACCTGCACTTGGGGACAGGAACCACGACCCTTGCGCTCACACACCGGGTAATTTTAAATAAATGACGATCGACGAAGCACTGCTTTTCCTCGACTCAGTTCTCAAACAAGAGGACCTCAACGATATTCACATACTGGTATTGCGGCAGACTTGGGAAGGACACTCTTATCCAGATATTGCCAAAAGCGCGGGTTATGATGCCGAATATATTAAGTTTGTTGGGTTTCAGTTATGGCAAATTCTCAGTCGGGTATTCGGAGAAAAAGTCACCAAGAGTAACGTTCAGTCAGTTATGCGACGGCAAGCACAACATACACAATTAGCCGTGCCACTACCAAATAGCCAAATTAGTCACAATATCAACCAACAAATCGATCGCAGTGGTACGATCGCCGATCGACTTACAACTGATGTAACCAAACTCAACAAAACTATTAATTGGGGAGAGGCAATTGATGTTTCTATTTTCTACGGACGTGCAGAAGAATTAGCTTTATTAGAACAGTGGCTAATCGGCGATCGCTGCCGCCTAGTAACGCTGTTGGGGATGGGTGGCATTGGCAAAACCTCTCTGTCTATCAAGTTAGCAGAACGCATCCAAGAACAATTTGATTATATTATTTGGCACAGTCTCCGCAATGCTCCATTAATACTTGACTTATTGGTAGAATTGATTCAATTTCTCTCGAACCAAAAGGAAACGAATTTACCAGACACCTTAGATGCTAGAATCTCGCGACTGATACACTATCTGCGACAGCATCGGTGTCTGTTAATATTAGATAACGTCGAGTCTATTCTACAGGAAGAAGAACGCACGGGTTCTTATAGAGATGGATATGAAGGATACGGTCAACTTCTGCGATGCGTAGCCGAAATAAATCATAAAAGTACCCTGCTACTAACCAGTCGAGAAAAACCGATTGGTTTAGCCGCAAAAGAAGGAAAAAAGTTGCCAGTTCGTTCATTACAACTGACAGGTTTAACAACCCCAGAAGCACAGGAAATTGTCCAAGGGATTGCTTTTTTTCAAGGTTCAGACTGCGAATGGGATATTTTGAGATCCCACTATGCTGGAAATCCGTTAGCCTTAAAAATGGTAGCTCCAGCCATCCATGATTTTTTTGACAGTAGCCTGACCAAATATTTAGAACTTTTAAATCAAGGAACTTTAGTATTTGATGATATTCGGAACCTATTAGACCGACAATTTAATCGTTTATCAGATTTAGAAAAAAAGGTGATGTACTGGCTGGCGATCGATCGGGAGCCAGTCTCGCTGGGAGAGTTACAACAAGATTTTGTTTCAAAATTAACTGTCAAAGAATTACTAGAGGTTTTAGGTTCTCTCGTTAGACGTTCTCTCATCGAAAAAACCTCAGACGGCTACACTCAACAACCCGTCGTCATGGAATACATGACGGAACGATTAATCGAAAAAGTCTGCACAGAGATAACCAACAGCGAAATTGACATTCTCAGAAGCCATGCTCTTCTCAAAGCTACAGCTACAGAATACCTTAGAGATACGCAAGCTCGTCTTATCCTTAAACCTATTGCCGATCGACTGCTTTTTACTTTTGAAAGCCAGCAACTTCTAGAAAACCAACTCAAACCAATTCTGGCATCACTGCGCGGTAAACTAACACTAGAAACTGGCTATGCTGCGGGTAATATTATAAATCTATTGCGTCAGATGCAGCCAGATTTAAGCGGTTGGGATTTTTCTAATTTGACCGTTTGGCAAGCTTATTTACCCGATACGAATTTGCATCAGGTCAACTTGGCGGGTTCTAATTTAGCTAATTCCGTTTTCGCCGAAGTTTTGGGCAGTGGTTTGTCAGTCGCTTTTAGCCCGGATGGAAAACTTTTAGCAATGGGCGATACGAATAGTGAGATTCACTTGTGGCAAATGCCAGAAGCTAGGCTGCTGAGAACTAGCAAAGAAGACGGCAGCATCGTGTTATCCGCTGCTTTTAGTCCGGATGGGAAAACTCTTGCTACTGGCGGTAGTAACGGGACGATTCGTTGCTGGGATGTTAGCAGTTGGTCTATCCGTCAAATATTGCAGGGAAATACTAGCACTGTGCTGGGAGTTGCTTTCAGTCCTGATGGCAAGATGCTTGCTAGTAGCATCGGTGATGGAACTGTGCGTTTTTGGGATTGGAGTAATGGACGATGCTTGCTAACTTTGCCAGCACACCAAAGTCAGGCGCTATCGATCGCATTCAGTCCTCAAGGTAAGATTTTAGCTAGTGGCGGTGATGACGGAACGCTCAAACTGTGGGATGTAGAGACGGGAGAATGCCTGAAAATGTTTGAGAGTGACAGCAGTCAAATTCGATCGGTGGCTTTCAGTCCAGATGGTAAAACGGTAGCCCGTGGTGATGATTCTGCGATCGACCTCTGGGATATTAACACGGGTGAAGTCTTGAGGATTTGCTCTGGGCATTCACAAATAGTGGTGTCTGTTGCCTTTAGTCCTGACGGCCAGATTTTAGCAAGTTGCAGCGAAGACCGCAGCGTGAGATTGTGGGAAGTTGCATCCGGTCAGTGCCTAAAAACACTGCAAGCACACACCAGTCGGGTTTCAGCCGTCGCGTTTCATCCAGATGGCAAAACTTTAGCTAGCACTGGTGAAGACCGCACGCTAAAACTGTGGGATGTTAAAACAGGTCAATGTCTGAAAACACTTTACGGGCAAAGCAATCCAGTGACATCGGTAGTTTTTTCACCAGACGGTCACAGCTTAGCCAGTAGCGATCGCGCCGTCAGATTATGGAATGCTAAAACAGGAAAATGTCTTAAAAGCTTACAGGATGGACAGACTAATCGGTTGAAATCCATTGCTTTCAGTCCCGATGGACACTTGCTTGCAAGTGGATTCTATGACACTACTGTCAGGTTATGGGATGCTACGACTGGACAGTGCCTAAAAAGTTTACAGGGTCATTCAGCTTGGGTTTGGGGAGTCGCCATCAGTCCCGACGGTAAGACGTTGGCTAGTTTCAGTGGCGACCAGATTATAAAACTATGGGATATCAGGACAGGGCACTGTCTTTATACTTGCGCCGAACCAGAGGGCTGGGTGTTGGCAGTTGCGTTTAGTTTTTCAGGTCATATCCTCGCTTCTGCCACTGCTGATAATACGGTGAAGTTATGGAATATCAGTACAGGGGAAGTTTGGAAAACTTTTACCGGACATAGCGGTTGGGTTTGGTCTGTTGCCTTTAGTCCTGACGGTAATATCCTGGCAAGCAGCAGTAGTGACAGTACCATCAAATTTTGGGATATCAATACAGGAGAATGTCTGACCACCCTAGAGGGACATGACGGTATTGTGTCATCTGTAATGTTCAGTCCTGATGCTACACACTTGGCGAGTGGCGGTCATGACCAAACTGTACGAGTGTGGGATGTTAGCACGAATGAGTGCTTGCAAGTTCTGCGGGGACACGACAATTGGGTGTGGTCGGTTGCTTTTAGTCCAGATGGTCGAATTCTAGCCAGTGCCAGCCAAGATGAGACGATTAAGCTTTGGGATGCAGTAACGGGTGAGTGTAGCAAAACCTTGCCTGTTCCCAAACCTTATGAAGGAATGAATATTGCAGGTGTTAAAGGTTTAACTGAGGCGACTATTGCGACGCTCAAAACACTGGGGGCAGTTGAAGTAAGTTGATCGTGACTATAGCAATCCTAAATGATTCAGATACATTTGTAGGGGTAGTGCCCCCGTGCCTACCCCCTATCTATCGGGCAACCGGGCGTGGGATTGCCCCTACAATAATTATGCAAATGATTTAGGATTGCTATAATACCAAATCCGGGTTTACTACCCCTTTTTTTTTGTATTATTTGTCATTGCGAGGAAGGAAGCAATCGCAGAGACTAAGCGATTGCTTCGTTCCTCGCAATGATATCAACTCCGCTAGCATCGTCGGGCGTAAAATCGAATCAACAGTCAATACTCAACTATCATTCAGTTTTTCGACTCCAAGTTAACAGTCAACAGTCAACAGTCAACAGTCAACAATAATTCCGGTGCAACCGGAATTGATATGACGGAGGGGTAGTCATGATATTAAACCCGGATTTGGGATCGGGCGACTACATTGGAGGGGGTGGGGCGTCTTGAATTTTAGCCAGTGCTGCTTTCATTTCAGGAGTGGCTAGCAACTTTTGGGTATCTGCGATCAAACGATCGCCCCAGAGGTTTTCTTTGAGATATTCTACGGTAGCATACCGTTTGTCGAGTTTTAGAGCTGCTTCTCCCATCGCTAAGCCTTTTTCTTTGTCACCTTTTGTGTACAATGCTACTGCTAGAGCTAGCATTGCTTCGGCTGCTTTGTCGTCGATCACGATCGCTTCTTGCCAGCGTTTGATGGCGCTATCAACATCTCCCATTTCGTATTTGACTAATCCGATATTGTTAATAGCCGGCCACAGGTTTTTTTCTAAAGCAAAGGCTTTTTCGTATTGGGCGATCGCCTGATCGAACCGCTTCAGCTTATAAAAAGCATTGCCTAAATCAAATAATGCACCGGGAGTGTCTGGTTTTAGTTTTAATCCTGCTTGCAAATATTCGACTGCTTTCTCGTAGTTCGTTTTCCGAAAATGAGCTTCTCCCAAGACAAATTTAATTGATGGATTTTCTGGCGACAGAGATTGAGCTTGCCCCAAAGCTTCAATGCCTTTGTCAAACTGCTCGACTTGAAGGTACAAGCTGCCTAACAAAGTCCAAGTTTGAGCATTTTTTGGCGCTAACTGTGTGGCGAGTTCGGCTCTGGGTACCGCTAGTTGGTACTGCTGGAGTCTGGCTAGCTGGACGGCTTCTTCTGCAAGGCTCAAGGCCGTTTGTTCGAGTTGGGCCGAGTCGATTTGCAGGGTGTAAGGCAGGAGTGCCTGTGCAACAGCAGGCTCGGGCATTGTCCACAAACCGAGTGCGAGTAGCAGAGATATTAAAGGAATGCGATTAGGCACTGTACAGCCCCAGAAAAAAATATAAGGGTTTCTCGATCGCCTATAATAACTCATATTTTTGAGTTTTGATATTGCTTCCAGGGTAAGAGCATCTCAATCAGCCTTGACAAAAGGATTTGAGAAGAAGCATCATGTATTCATCATTCATTGCAGCC
>NZ_JAUBTT010000220.1:0-3389 GCF_036705125.1 Microcoleus sp. B7-D4 | reverse complement strand
ATAAGTTCGACGTGCTGTGCTTTGAGACGTTGAATCTAAAAGGAATGCAACGACTTTGGGGACGTAAAATCTCAGACCTGGCATTCGGCGAATTTCTCCAAATTCTCGAATGGGTTGCCAACAAGAAAGGAAAACAAGTAGTTTTCATTGATCGTTGGTATCCATCTAGTAAGACTTGTTCCCATTGTGGACACGTTCTGAAAGAGTTGGATCTGTCAGTTCGTGAATGGCGCTGTCCGTCCTGTCAAAAGGTGAATGATAGAGACGAGAATGCAGCTAAAAATAACTTGCTTGTTTTCCTTGGTGGGGCATCAACCGTTAAGTTAGGTGATGTTAGACAGGCTATGCCTGCAATTGCTGTTTGAGCTTAGAATCCCCTCGCCTGAAGGCCCGGGAGTATGTCAACTACTAATTATAGCGGTAGGGTGCGCCTCGGCGCACCCTACATATAGAGGTTTTGGGTAATTCCTTTATTCTTGAGTCCCTCTCTGCTAGGAGGAGAGTTTGTGTAGGATAGGTTGCAACAGCAGACTATTATCTAAAGACTAGAAGTTTTCCCTACTTCCGCCTGAGTAGCAATTGGTTTAACATCGGTGTAGCCCATAGTATTAGCTACGTCGCGCAGCACTGTAATTTGTTGTTCAAACTCAAGACCTTCAATTTGACCCAACACCCCATTGACAGCCTCAGTTGCCTCATATCCTTCGGGGATATCGACAATTGTTTCCCCCATACCAATAGCCCAAGCATACCAAACCACCAACTGATTGTTAGCAGTTAAAGCTCCGTAAGCGTGAGAATACGGCGTGTCGTCGCCGTTGACAATACCTCGCATTATATTCAGTTGTTGGTCATGGGAAAGCTTGTAAAAATCATCCAGCAGCATGGGAGCTAATTGTGGGTCGGCAGCGGCGGGAGCTGCTGGTGTAACTGAATCTCCCATTTTTTCATAAACAAAGTAGAGCAGCGCCAGCTTTTCATCTGTACCCAACCCGTTGATTGTCTGAACGATGTTTTGAGTGTCGTTGGAGAGAGAGTGAGGATTGGTCGCGGCGGGTGAGTTCATAAATCAAATTCCTTAAAATGCTTCCAGAATATATAAGTATCAAGATTTGTAAGTGCAAGTCACCATCCCCTAGAGGTAATACGATTTGAGATTTGAGATTTGAGATTTGAGATTAAACAATCGAGAATGGCTTAGTATGTATGGGTTTGGAGGTTGCCTCAAGCTGCATTATTTTAAGAAACTCGTGTAATGTTAAGACACCACCCTAGGATAAATCATCCTTAAGATAGAAGCCAACGATACATCTGCGGGTAGATGAAAAAGCCTGGGATATAAGTAATAATTGATACAGTGAATTGTTAAATAAAACTAGCAAGGAGTCGGCTATGTCTGAAATCAATACAGAAGTCAATAACATTGAAAACTTTGACGCTCAGCAGATCACTGAAAGCGCGGAAGCTGGAGAACAAAAGTTGCCGACCGTTAATGTATCAGCAGACTACGAAGCTTCAAAAGAATTCAGCGTTAGTGACATCGATCGCACGGGTGCCGGCGCCGAAGCTGCCGCCGCTGCAACTGCACCTAAATTTGATATTCCCGCTCCTACAGAGATCCCACTGCCTGCCGATTCAAGCGGCAATCCCGATGCTTTTCGTTCGATGGCTCACGACATTACGCCTGCAGGTACACCGGGCGAAGTTACCGACGATTTGATCCAGAAAGCGATCGATCTTGGTACTCCCGGCAGTTAATTTAAAAATTCTCCATCCTCGATGCAAAACCTCTGTATTGTAGGGTGCTTATGGCGCGCCTTACCCCTCTAATTCGCGCGTCAAACCACTTTTTGCATAAGTCCTGAGTTCTCAATTGAATGCACGATAAGCTGCAATACAGTAGGGACACAACAATGTTGTGTCCTTAAAGGCTGCAATAAGGTAGGGACACAACAATGTTGTGTCCTTAAAGCGTTAATTTTAACTCTCCCTAATCGCTTAAATTTAAGTCGATCGCCCGACAGATTTTACCGACAGTGCGATCGCTCATAATTTCAATTACCAAATCCACCCGATCGCCCTCCACCATCGACTTAATAAATAACTCAGGATGCAGCGCTTTCCAGAAATATTCGACAAACCGATTAATTTCGGCTTCTGACATTCCCGACTTCCCCGCAGCCATCATTTCCCGTTCCGCCTGATTGCGCCACACTTGAGAAATGCGATAATCTTGGGGATACAAAACCATCAATCGATCTAATCGGTTCCACAGCGGCAGATAGTCGTGCAGCTTTGCATTCATATCGCGGGCAAACTGACAGTCGCCCTCTGTGGAAATCGGAAACGGTGCAGCCGCCAAAAACTCGTTCAATTTGGCATCAACCACCGGATTGACGCCGACAAACCAACCTTCAAAAAGTACAATATCCGCACCGGAAATAATTTCGGGTTGACTTCTATCTCCTGCACCTCCGTAGGCAGATTTGTCAAACCGGGGAATTTCTATATTTTTAATTATATCCGGTTTTATGGCATCAGATTGGGGATTGTCAACTGCTGCTAATTCGCGAGTTTGAGAACCGCGCAACTTGTCTAAAACTGCGATTCCCAAGTCAATATCGTGAGTGCCGGGGGGGCCGCGCCAAATTAAACGCGGGTCTGCTTTTTGGAGTTGTTGGCGATCGGCATAAGTCTTATAAATATCGTCTAAAGAAAGGCTGACAGTAGAATATCCCAATTTTCCCAGAATCAGCCTCAAAACTTGGCATAAAGTAGTTTTTCCCGTTCCTTGCCCTCCTAAAATTCCTTGAATTAAAGGACGGTTTAAACTTTGTTTGGCAGTCGATAATTGCATTGCCAGTGGCAGCCAAAGATTCCACAAAGTTTCGAGGAAAACAGTTGACTTTAGGGGGAAAGTATGCAGTTCGTCAAGAAGAGAAAAGAATAAATCGGTTTTGCAGCGGACAACATCGGCTGCATTATCGGGAGTAATGCCAAAAGCGCGCGATCGCACATCATCCGCAAGTTCCCAACTTGCCAGGTGATCGAAGTCGGAAGCGATCGCGCTAACGCCGCCTTGCCACCGATGTAAAATTTCAACAGGGGTTACAGTCGATCGATTCATCAGCTCAAAACTCTCGCTAGCGGGGGCTGGTTTTGTACAAATACTATCCGCAACTGACAAATATTTCATCTTAAACCCGCGCCGATTCAAAAAGTTTTTAACTACCAGCCGGGAAGTCCCTCGGTATATTTAGAGGGGATTAATCTGAGCGCTGCGCGAACTACCCCGTTGGGAATTACCGCAGGGATGAAAGGCTCGTCGGGTGTAGGTACCCAAAGCGACAATTAGACATTGCGAGTACCTTTAACTTTGATGTACTTCC